>NZ_CAWNZT010000086.1:26297-32741 GCF_963878965.1 Aeromonas sp. HMWF015
CAATGCCGTCAGAGTGATGATGCTCAGCAACACCTCTCATCCCTTTTGCCTTTTATGGCTGCTGCGAAGAACCAGGGTAGGTATCTACCCTGGTATTTTTTTATCTTGCTCAAGCGCGACCTGATTGGTCGCCACCCGCTCCCCCATGCGAAACAGATTGAATTCGCCGGGCGCCATTTTGACCCAATTCTCATTGCCGGTCAGCGGACGGGTGGTGATCAGGGTCACCACATCGTTGGGGGTAGTCTCGCTTTGAAAGTCGATCACCACCTCCTCATCCAGCAGGCTCGCCTCGCCAAAGGGCGCACAGCGGGTCAGCCAGTGCAGGTTGTTGCTGCAGTAGCTCATCACATACTCCCCGTCCGAGAGCAGCATGTTGAACACCCCGAACGCTCTGAGCTCGTCACACAGGGTAGCGAGATAGCGAAACATGGCGGGAAAGTTGGCCGGACGCTTGGGATATTTTTGCTCCAGCCGATCGAGCAGCCAGCAGAAGGCGTGCTCGCTGTCGGTATCCCCCACCGGCCGGTGGCGGCCGGTTGGCAGCTTCTTGTAGCCGGTCAGCTGACCGTTGTGGGCGAAGGTCCAGTAACGGCCCCACAGCTCACGGGTAAAGGGGTGGGTATTTTCCAGTGACACGCAGCCACGGTTGGCCTGCCGAATGTGGCTGACCACAGCGCAGCTCTTGATGGGCAGCGCCTGTACCAGTCTGGCGATGGGAGATTGGGCGCTGGGCTCGGGATCCTTGAAGGTGCGAAAGCCCTTCCCCTCGTAGAAGGTGATCCCCCAGCCATCCTTGTGGGGCCCGGTCTTGCCGCCGCGCAGCATCAACCCGGTAAAGCTGAAGCAGATATCGGTCGGCACATTGGCACTCATGCCGAGCAGTTCGCACATATCCGGCAGACTCCTTTCATGATTTGGCTTGTGTCATGTTCGACCAGCACGCTGGTTCGACAGACAGCAGGGGAAGGCGCAATCCCTTCCCCTGTGACTGGCAACAACCGGCCGATGGCGAACCATGTTACCGGCGTTACCCTTGTCTGGTGACGATGGCCTGATTACTTGGCCATCTCTTTTTCGACCAGCTGGATCAGGATGTGGATCACCTTGATGTGCACTTCCTGAATACGGTCGGCATAGCCAAAGTGCGGCACGCGGATCTCGACATCCGCCAGACCCGCCATCTTGCCGCCATCCTTGCCGGTCAGTGCGATCACTTTCATCCCTTTGGCGCGGGCAGCCTCGATGGCTTTCAGGATATTGCCGGAGTTGCCGCTGGTGGAGATGCCAAGCAGCACGTCGCCACGACGGCCAACCGCTTCTACGTAACGGGAGAAGACATATTCATAGCCAAAGTCGTTGGAGACGCAGGAGAGGTGGCTCGGATCTGAGATGGCAATACCGGCATAACCCGGGCGGTTCTCGCGGTAACGACCGGTCAGCTCTTCGGCAAAGTGCATGGCATCACAGTGGGAGCCACCGTTGCCACAGGAGAGCACCTTGCCCTCTTCTTTGAAAGAGTCAGCCAGCAGTTTGGCGGCCGCTTCGATGTTTTTCAGGTTCTGCTCATCAGCCAGGAAGGCTTGCAGCACGCTGGCAGCTTCGGTCAGTTCATTGCGGATCAATTCTTGGTACATGATGTCTCTTCCACTGTTTTTAGTGTGCGTGTAGATCGCGGCTATTCTCGCACAAGCGAATCGCACAGTCGCCCCCCTGCGAGCCACAGCGCTGGCGGCGCGTGAGCGTTATGGGGATCACAGAGAGAAGGTAATGAAGATGTAAACAGCTTGATAACTTTGTGCGTATGAATTACAACAGGGGCCATATCCAACAGGTCAGACCTCTGGATCAGTTACGCCACGTTGGCAATCTTTCACGCAAGGAGCAAGCAATGACGACGACCCTCACTCTGCTCGGGGTGATCCTGGTTATCGGAGCCCTGGCCTATCGCCGGGCATCCCTGTTCATCTCCACCCTGGTCACCGGCGCCGCCCTGGTGCTTGGCGCCATCTATGGTCATGTGCCTTTGCTGGTATGGGCGCTGTTCGCGGTGATCGCCATCCCGCTCAATCTGGTGGAATTTCGCCGCAATCAAATAACCAAGCCGCTGTTCAAGATCTACAAATCGATCATGCCGGAGATGTCCCGCACCGAGAAAGAAGCGATTGAAGCGGGAACTACCTGGTGGGAAGCCGATCTGTTCGCGGGCAACCCGGACTGGAAAAAGCTGCACGCCATTCCGGTCAGCACCCTCTCAGCCGAAGAGCAGGCCTTTATGGATGGTCCGGTCGAGGAGGTGTGCCGCATGGTGAGCGACTGGGAAGTGACCCACGAGCGCGCGGATCTCTCCCCCGAGGTGTGGCAATACCTGAAGGACAACAAGTTCTTCGCCATGATCATCAAGAAGAAATATGGCGGTCTGGAGTTCTCGGCCTACGCCCAGTCCTGCGTCTTGCAAAAACTGTGCGGCGCCAGCGCCGTGCTCGCCTCCACCGTCGGCGTACCCAACTCACTGGGCCCGGGCGAACTGCTGCAGCACTACGGCACTGACGAGCAGAAGGATTACTACCTTCCCCGCCTGGCGGTAGGTAAAGAGATCCCCTGCTTCGCCCTGACCAGCCCGGAAGCGGGTTCTGACGCAGGTTCCATCCCCGACTTCGGTATCGTCTGCAAGGGCGAGTGGGAAGGGAAAGAGGTGCTCGGTATGCGCCTCACCTGGAACAAGCGCTATATCACGCTCGCCCCTATCGCCACCGTCTTGGGTCTGGCCTTCAAACTGCGTGATCCGGAACACCTGCTGGGTGAAGAGGAAGAGCTCGGCATCACCTGTGCGCTGATCCCGACTCACATCAAGGGTGTCGGCATCGGCCGTCGCCACTTTCCGCTCAACGTGCCGTTCCAGAACGGTCCGACCCAAGGCAAGGATGTGTTCGTCCCGCTCGATTTCATCATCGGTGGCCCGGCCATGGCCGGTCAGGGCTGGCGCATGCTGGTCGAGTGTCTGTCAGTCGGTCGCGGCATCACCTTGCCCTCCAACAGCACAGGTGGTGTCAAAATGCTGGCCCTGGCGAGCGGCGCCTACAGCCGCATCCGTCGCCAGTTCAAGCTACCCATCGGCAAGATGGAAGGGATTGAAGAGCCGCTGGCCCGCATCGGTGGCAACGCCTACATCATGGGCGCCGCAGCCAACCTGACCGTGACCGGTATCGACCTTGGCGAGAAACCCTCGGTCATCTCCGCCATCGTCAAATACCACCTCACCGACCGTGCCCAGAAGTGCATCATCGATGCCATGGACATCCACGGCGGCAAGGCCATCTGCATGGGCCCCAACAACTATCTGGCCCGTGGCTATCAGGGTGCGCCCATCGCCGTTACGGTAGAAGGGGCCAACATTCTGACCCGCAGCATGATCATCTACGGTCAGGGCGCTATCCGCTGCCACCCGTATGTACTGCCGGAGATGCTGGCCGCCAGCCACCCCGACAAGGAGCAGGCGCTGAAGGATTTCGACAAGGCGGTGTTCAGCCACGTCGGCTTTGCCATCAGCAACCTGGTACGCAGCTTCTGGCTCGGTATCACCGGCGCCCGCTTTGCCGCGGCCCCTTACAAGGATCAGACCAAGGGCTACTACCAGCAGCTCTCCCGCCTCTCGGCCAACCTGGCGTTCCTGTCAGACATGGCGATGGGCACTCTGGGTGGCGAGCTCAAGCGCAAGGAGCGGGTCTCCGCCCGCCTTGGCGACGTGCTGAGCCAGCTCTATCTCGCCTCCAGCGCCCTCAAGCGCTATCAGGACGAGGGACGCCAGCAGGCCGACCTGCCGCTGCTGCACTGGGCACTGCAAGATGCCATGTTCAAGGCACAAGAGGCGATCGACGAGCTGCTGCGCAACTTCCCGAACCGCTGGATTGGTCTGGCCCTGCGTGCCGTGGTACTGCCGCTGGGTCGTGACCTGAACCGTCCGTGCGACAAGCTGGACCAACAGGTTGCCCGTCTGCTGCAAACCCCGAGCGAGACCCGCAGCCGCCTGGCCAAGGGCCAATACCTGACTCGCGAAGAGGGTAACCCCTTCGGTCTGCTGGAGCAGGCGCTCGATGACGTGCTGGCCGCCGAGCCGCTGTTCGAGAAAGTCTGCAAGAGCGATGGTATCAAGCGCCCCTTCATGGCACTGGACAAGGTGGCCGACATTGGCCTGGCCGCTGGCGTACTGACCCAGAGCGAAGCCGAGCTGCTGCGCCGCGCCGAGGTAAGTCGCCTGCGCACCATCAACGTCGATGATTTTGACCCCATCGATCTGGTGGCCAACAAGAAGCTGTTTGAAGCCTCCGCTTACCATCACGCGGCCTGATAACCCCCCATCGACAACGCCTCCCTTGTGGAGGCGTTTTTTATGGGCGCTCGCCACTTTTTACGACCCCCACTGCCACCACTGGCACGCACAGCTCCCCCGACCAGCTGCTGGCCCCGTGTGGTCAGCCGGGAAAAAAGGCACAATAGCCGACAAATCGAATCACCAAGGAAGCCAAGATGACCCTTGAGCACCTGATCCTGTGGCGCCGCGACCTGCACCGCCTGCCGGAAGCCGCCTGGAAAGAGTTTCGCACCACCAGCCTGATTGCCCACCACCTGAGCGAGCTAGGTTATCGCATCGTGCTCGGCGACAAGCTGCTGGCCAGCAATCTGATGATGGGCCGTGATGTGGATGTGACGGCCGAGAAGGCTCGCGCCCGTCGTCAGGGAGCCCATCCCGACTGGCTGGAGCGGATTGGCGATGTCACTGGCCTGATGGGAGAGCTGGATACCGGCCGTCCCGGCCCAACCCTGGCCTTTCGCTTCGATATCGACGCGGTGGAGGTGGAAGAGTCCGACGCCGAACAGCACCAGCCGCAGCAGGAGGGTTTTGCCTCCCACAACAAGGGGTGGATGCACGCCTGCGCCCACGATGGCCACACCGCCATCGGCATGGGGCTGGCCAGCCAGCTGATGGCGATCAAGGAGCAGCTGTGCGGTCGCATCAAGCTCTTCTTCCAACCCGCCGAAGAGGGGTGCCGCGGTGGCAAGGCGCTGGCTGCCGGTGGCGCACTCGATGACGTGGATGCCCTGCTCTCGCTCCATATCGGTATTCACGCTGGCAGCGGCGAGCTGGTGATCAATCCCACCGAATTTCTCTGCTCCACCAAGTTCGACGTCCACTTTATGGGCACCGCCGCCCACGCGGGGCTCGAACCCAATGCCGGCAGCAATGCGCTGGCAGCCGCCTGCATGGCCACCACCGCCATGCTCGGCATTCCCCGCCACCGCGACGGCATGACCCGCATCAACGTCGGCCAGCTTCACGCTGGCAGCGGCCGCAACGTCATCCCCGATCATGCAGAGCTACGCGGTGAAACCCGCGGCGCCGATAGCACGCTCAACGACTACATGTTCAGTCAGGTACAGCGGATCGTCGAAGGTACCGCCCTCGCCCACGGCGTCACCTACCGCATCATCAAACAGGGCGAGGCCATTGCCCTCGACAACAGCCCGGCCCTGCAGGCCGAGCTGGCGGTGCTGGCCCGCAAGCAGGGGCTCGCCACCATCCAGACTCGCCGCTTTGGCGCCAGCGAAGATGCCGGTTTTCTGATGGAGCGGGTGCAAAAACAGGGGGGCGAAGCGGCTTACCTCATCCTGGGGGCCGATCTGGCGGCGCCGCACCATCACAACGAATTCGATTTCGATGAGCGGGTGATGCAAAGCGGGGTAGAGCTACTGGCCGCCTGGGCCCGTGCACGACTGGGTGTGGCAGAAGCAGCCCTCTCTTGATATCCCCTCGGCAAGCTCACCGGCTAACGGGATCAAAAAAAGGCGCCTCGGCGCCTTTTTTCTGCAAGAAAAACCTGAGCACTACTCGCGGTGCTTGCGATGCACATCGGGGCGACCACCGGTCACGCTATCGGCTCGCCCCTCCTCTTTGGCCTTCTCGGCGCGCTTTTTGCGCATCTCGCGGGGATCGGCGATGAGCGGGCGGTAGATCTCGATACGATCCCCGTCGTGCAGCGGCTCGCTCCCTTTCACCGGGCGGCTGTAGATGCCGAACTTGTTGACCGCCAGATCGATCTCGGGGTGTTTTTGTACGATGCCGGACTGCTCGATGGCCGCCAGCACGCAGGTCTCGGGCGCCACCCGCAGGGCAATCACCGTCTGCTGCTGCGGCAAGGCATAGACAACCTCGATGTTGAGCTGGTCAGACACCGTAGACCTCCTTCGCCCGGTTGGAGAAGGCGGAGACCATGGAGCTCACCAGATCGCGGAACACCTGACCAAATGCCACCTCGATAAGCTTGGAGGTAAACTCGAAATCGAGATCAAACTCCACCTTGCAGGCGTCGACATCGAGCGGGGTAAAGGTCCACCAGCCCGCCAGCTTGCGGAACGGGCCATCCACCAGCTCCATCCTGATCTGAC
>NZ_CAWNZT010000087.1:0-1312 GCF_963878965.1 Aeromonas sp. HMWF015
GTAAGTTACGGACGATTATATCCTCGTGTGAATCCCCAAGAAACAGCATTGTTTTCCCATCGGCCTCAAGAATAAATGCAATTGAACTCCCATTGTAGACAGATTTGTCAGAATCAAAAAAATCATCATTCCATATATCTTTCAGGCTCAAGGAATAGTCATTTTTATGTGCAGATGTTACACCTGAATCGGTCTCTGTTGGCCACTTGTGAAGAAGTTTATTAAGTTTTTCTTCGTCTGGAGATAAAATTTTAAAAGTGAAGGGGCCTATTTCATGTGTCTGGCCAGCTATAATTACCGACTCTCGTCTACACCCGATCTCTTCTAGCAGAGCCTCAAACTCTTTGCCCTGTTTTATACTGGTCTGAGCCGAGTCATCAGAGAGATAGATATTGTTCTCCGGGATTTCTGCTGTTTTGAAATAACTGGTGATGAGCCTGGAAGAGTTGAACCAAATAGACTTTGTCATATCTCCCAAATAACCTGTTTTTTCGAATGCCTTTTTCAAACCATCAATATGGTCGTCGTCGATGTGGGTAAGAATTGCCAAGTCAATATGCTGGCCCTTCTCTTTCAGCTCATCAAGAGCATGGCATAATGCCCCAGCGTAGCGTCCACGAGGCCCATATCTGAAAGTTGGTGCATTCCCTCCATCAATTAGGAGATTAAACGCCCCCAATGGGCCCTCATGGCTAACCAAGATACAATCTCCGTGATTCGCTTGTAGAATGCGTACGCAGACGCTCATCTAAAACCCCTTCATAATCATCATCGTGGTTCATCTCGCAATGAGTGACCGTTCTGTCATTAGGCTACTAAAATACCGCTTAACCAGATATCTTCCAAGAGTTTGATCTTTAAACCGGTATCATGTCACAGATTGATTTGTAGAACGCTGTTGGTGAGGATATCAATGAGTATTAGCAGCCGCTTGCTGTACTTTCCGTATCTAAATATTCACCTCATGCCCGAATACCATGGCCACAACACGACATGGTTGCGAAATTAGTAACGATGGATTGGGCGGTTGCTTGCGTAAGAGTTGAATGATGCTCAATACTGCCCATGATTATGACTGCATTTTCTCAGTTGAATATTGATGATACTTGGTGCTGGTAACGTTTGCCGGTTGCGCAGATGCAACGTGTTAAGCTCGGGGGTATAGCGATGCACCTCGAGCCCGGTGATAAGACGGGTCATGTTCGGTGACTCCAATGATGCAAAGGGCCAGCCTGTGAGGGCTGGCCCTTTATGTTGTTTGTTGATGAGTGATGAGATGGTCGTGGTGGCATCGAGCTCCATGGCCAGGTTC
>NZ_CAWNZT010000088.1:0-8226 GCF_963878965.1 Aeromonas sp. HMWF015
AGTCGTGGGTGCGGCGTGACAGCACCCGCACCTCGTCCGCGACTACCGCGAAGCCGCGGCCCTGCTCACCAGCCCGCGCCGCCTCGATGGCGGCGTTGAGCGCCAGTAGGTTGGTCTGCTCGGCGATGCCGCTGATGGTCGCCAGAATGCCGCTGATCTTCTGGGCATGGCTGTCGAGCTCGTTGATGATCTGGCTGGCATCGGCCACTTCGTCCGCCAGACCGGTAATGCTGCGCTGACTCTGGCCAACCTGGGATTGACCGGCGACCGCCAGTGCAACCGCATCGGTGGCGGTAGTGGCGGCAAACTCGGCGTTACCGGCGATCTCCTGGGTAGCGGAAGCCATCTCGGTCACCGCGGTCGCCACCATCACGATCTCGTCCTGCTGCTGGCGTACCCGCTGACTGCGGGCCTGCGCCCCGGCCGCCTGGGCACGGGACTGGGCCGCCAGCTCGACGGTCACATCCCGCAACCGGCTGACGATGCCGTGCAGCCGCGCCACGAACTGGTTGAAGTTCTGGGCCAGCTGACCCACCTCATCCTTGCTGTGGGTGTTGATGTGAACGGTGAGATCCCCCTCGCCGTGGGCAATGTCGTGCAGGGCGTGCGCGACCCGACCGAGATCGGCGAACAGGTATTTGAAGGTGGCAGTGAGCAGGGCACTGAACACCAGCATCAGCACCAGGGTCAGCCCCACCAGCTCCCACAGCAGGCTGCTGAGCGGCGCCTCCAGCACATCGCGATACATCACCATGGCCAGCAGCCAGTCGGTGCCCGGTACCGGTTGTACCGCCAGCAGCACATCCCGCCCGTCGAGGGTGGCGGCGTGCAGCTCGCTGTTTTCGCGGCCCCACTGCTGGAAGGTGGCAGCAGAGAGTCCCGGCGCCAGCTCGGCGATGGGCTTGAGCGCCAAATCCTTCTGCGGATGGCCGACGATGAGGCCGCTGCTGTCGAGCAGCATGGCGTAGCCCTCACCCTGCACCTTCATCGCCAGTACTTCGTCGATCAGCTTGTCGAGCGCCAGGTTGGCCCCCACGGCACCGACCAGCTCGCCCTGATGGCGCACCGGCTCGGAGAGGGTGACCACCAGCTTCTGCATGGTGACGCTGACATAGGGGGCGGTGACGATGAGCTGCCCCGCCTTCACCGCATCCTGATACCAGGGGCGCTCGCGCGGATCATAGTTGCCGGTGTTGAGGGAGGGATCCTGCCGGGTCATCACCCCCTGCGCGGAGCCAAAATAGGTGAGCCCGAAGCCGCCCGAGGTGTAGGCCTGCTTCAGGTGCGGCACCAGCTCGGCTTGGGGGTTATCGCTGATCAGGTTGACCAGCGCATGGACGGTGTTCTTGCGATCCGTCATCCATTCGCCGATGGCGACCGAGTAGGCGTGGCCATAGTTGACCGCCTCGCTCTGGATGGCGCTCATGGTGCGGGATTTTAGGGTGTGAAAGGCAACGATGCCGAGCAGTGATGCCATCAGCAGCACCACGCCAAGACTGGTGGCCAGCAGCTTGCCGCGCAGAGAGAGGGTCATGACGACGAATCCTTGTTGTTGTGTCAGGCAGGGAAAACCCTGATGTATCAAAGGCTATCGGCCGCAATATGACCAGACTTTAGTGAATCTGTATATTTTCCCATCTATCAACAACAGAACGCGCTATTCGTGTGAACCAGAACGCTATTCCATGCTACTGACTCTTGTAACAACAAAGCAGCAGGCCGCCCGAAGGCGGCCTGTCACTTACCCCTGATATGCACCGGCGGAGTAGGTCAGCTCATAGCTGTGGCTGTAGATCTCGATGATGTTGCCGAAGGGATCTTCCATGTAGACCATGCGGTAGGGTTTCTCGCCCGGGTAGTACTCGCGTACCGGCATCCGCTGCTTGCCGCCCGCCGCGACGATGCGCGCCGCCAGCCCCTCGACATCCGGATCCTGCACGCTGAAGTGGAACACCCCGGTCTTCCAGAATTCGAAGTTGTTCTCACGGCGCTCGCTGTTGGGGAACTCGAACAGCTCGATGCCGATCTTGTCGCCGGTAGAGAGGTGGGCGATGCGAAAAGAACCCCAGCCCGGGCCGAACACGTCGTTGCACATCACGCCGATGGCGGAGTCATCCTCGGTGATGGTGGTCGCCGGCATGATGAGATACCAGCCCATCACCTTGGTATAGAACTCGACCGCTTTGTCGAGGTCAGTCACCGTGATGCCGATGTGGGAGAAGTTGCGTGGATAGGTCATACGTCACCTTGAAATTGTGTGTGGGAAACAGGTGACATGATAGGAAGGGGCGACATAATGAAAAATAAGGTCAAACTAATGGAAGGCATAAATTAAATTTATGGTTAATCCACTCTGGCTCCACACCCTGGTGGTGGTGCATGAAACCGGCAGTTTTACCCGTGCCGCCGATCGGCTGGGTCTCACTCAGGCCGCCGTCAGTCAGCATATCTCGCGCCTCGAGGCCGAATTTGGCCCCCTGCTGCTGAGCAAGCCCCGTCTGCTGGAGCTCACCCCGCGCGGGCTGGTGCTGCTCGACTTCGCCCGCCAGCAGGAGCAGGCCGCCGAACAGCTGCGAGCCCGTCTCTCTGACGACGATCCTCACCGCGGCGCCATCACCCTCACCACCCCCGGCAGCATCGGCCTGCTGCTCTATCCCCTGCTGCTCGACCAGCAACAGGAGCATCCCGGACTCACCATCCAGCACCGCTTTGCCCCCACCCCCGACATAGTGCAGGCGGTACTGGCAGGGCGCAGCGATCTGGGACTGGTGGATCAACCGCCGGAGCACCCCAGCATCGCCGCCGAGCCCTTCGCCCGCGAACCCCTCTGTCTGGTGGTACCCAACGATGGTGAGGAGCAGAGCTGGCAGCACCTCTGTCAGCTCGGCTTTATCGACCATCCGGATGGCCGCAGCATGGCTCAGCGCCTGCTGGGACGACGCTACCCCGGCCAGCGCGTTGACGAGATCCCCCTGCGCGGCTTTACCAACCAGATCGGCCTGATCCTGGAGCCGGTCGCCCGCGGCCTCGGCTTTACCGTGCTGCCCCGCTTCGCCGTCACCGCCTTTGCCCAACAGGAGAAGATCCGGGTGATCCAGAGCAGCATTGAGGTGATCGACACCCTCTGGCTGATCTACCGCGCCGAGTGGCCGCTCCCCGCCCGCCACCAGCGGCTGGTCACCGTCCTGAAACAGCGGGTTGCTGCACACTGAACGCTCTTGCGGCAGACATCGAGATCAATGTGGCCACAGTCACCGGACGGCTAACTGCAAGAAGGAGAAGAGAAAGGAGAGAGGGATAAATTGGCGAACGCCGGAAATGCGAAAGGCCAGCTCAATGAGCTGGCCTTTCTGAAAATGGCAGGGGCGGCAGGACTCGAACCCGCAACCATCGGTTTTGGAGACCGCTGTTCTACCAATTGGAACTACGCCCCTGCAACAAACGAGGCGTAGTATACAAAGCGGGTTTCAAAGGTAAAGGCTTTTTTCACACTTTTAATGCGATTGCACAAATCCCGAACAAGTCGCGCTTGTTTGTGCAGCGAAGCGGGATAACTTGCTGTATTTGCAGCCCTGCCGGGGTAGGAATGGGACATAAATGGGGGTAGGGTGAAATCAGGTACCGGGAGGCCACTTATGCTCAATTACCGACTGCTCCAACAACTGGCGCCCCTCAACTTCAGGGATGAACGCAAAACAGAGTCCCTGCCCGCCTATCTTGAACGGGTCGCGCCGCTGGTGCCCTTTATTCCTGAAAATGTGCTCTCCCAGTGGATTTACCGTCATTGGCGCGGTTTTGAGTCCAACTGGAGCTTTATCGATCTCGCCAGCCATCAATTCACCTGTGAAAGCTGGCCCACCGCGCAACTGGTGGATCAGGTGGACTCCCGCCATATGGAGGTGATCGAGCGCTGGGGGGAGATGCTGCGCAGCAACCGGTATGTCCGCCGCTCCTGGCTCGGCGAGAAAATGCTGAGCGAAGGCACCTGGCCCGAACCTGTCATCGTGCTGGTGCCGGAAGAGGGTTCCAGCTACCCGAACGGGCAACCGCTGCCGCAACCCTACTGCCTGCTGGAAGGACACCACAGACTCGGTTATTTGCGCGCCATGGCCCGCGATGGGGAATCGCTGCAAGAGACGCACAAGGTGTGGATTTGTCGTCATGTTTCCGCCACTTAAACGTTTTTCATGCTGAAATTGGCATCGGAAATAAAATTTTGACAATTAAAAAAGCGGCCCTATAATCTGTCCGGTTTTGAAAAAGGTCGGGACGAAACGATGCAGTTTTTGATTCAGAAAACAGCCTTGCAGACGTGTGGTGCGCACCAGAGCGGCCCCGTTGTTTCCGGTTCCCACCCCAACGATCCCCAGTTATTTTTAAAAAAAGCCCCTGTTTCAGGGGCTTTTTTTTGTGCCCGAAAAACCTCCAATGATGTCAAAGGGAATGCAGACGATGACCAATCCACTCTATAAGAAACATGTCATCTCCATTTCGGACCTGACCCGGTCAGAAATGGAACTGGTAGTCTCAACCGCACAACGGTTGAAGGCTGAACCTGACACCAGCCTGTTGAAAAACAAGCTGGTTGCCAGCTGCTTCTTCGAAGCCTCCACCCGCACCCGCCTCTCGTTCGAGACCGCGGTACAGCGCCTTGGCGGCAACATCATCGGCTTCGCCGACGGTGGCAACACCAGCGCCAAGAAGGGTGAGACGCTGGCTGACTCCATCAAGATCATCGGTTCCTACTCGGATGCGGTGGTGATGCGCCACCCGAAAGAGGGCGCGGCCCGTCTGGCCTCCGAGTTCTCCTGCGTGCCGGTCATCAACGGCGGCGACGGCTCCAACCAGCATCCGAGCCAGACCCTGCTCGACCTGTTCACCATCCATGAGACCCAGGGTCGTCTGGACAACCTCAACGTCGCCTTCGTCGGTGACCTGAAATATGGCCGCACCGTACACTCGCTGGCCCAGGCCCTCAGCCTGTTCAACTGCCGCTTCTTCTTCATCTCCCCGGAAGCGCTCGCGATGCCGGACTACATCTGCGAAGAGCTGGAAGAGAAGGGCATCCAGTTCAGCGTCCACCAGACCATGGAAGAGGTGATGCCGGAGCTGGACATCCTCTACATGACCCGCGTCCAGAAAGAGCGCTTCGACGAGACTGAATACAAGCACATGGCTGCCAAGTTCATTCTGGAGCTGGCGACTCTGGAAGGGGCCAAGCCCACCATGAAGATCCTGCATCCCCTGCCCCGCGTCGACGAGATCGATGTGGCGGTCGACAAGACTCCCCACGCTTGCTACTTCCAGCAGGCGGAGAACGGGGTCTATGCACGCCAGGCGCTGCTGGCACTGGTACTGAACGAAACTGTCTGAGCTTAGGGGAATATCATGTCTGACAAGAACCAACTGCAAGTCGAAGCCATCCGTCACGGCTCCGTCATCGATCACATCCCCGCTGGCCAGGGCATCAAGATCCTCAAGCTGTTCCAGCTGGTTGAAACCCAGGAGCGGATCACCGTCGGCTTCAACCTGAAATCCGGTGCGCTGGGCAAGAAGGATCTCATCAAGATTGAGAACACCCGCCTGACCGAACAGCAAGCCAACCAGCTGGCACTGTTCGCCCCGAAAGCGACCGTCAACATCATCGAAGACTTCAATGTGGTGAAGAAGCACCAGCTGGAGCTGCCGGAGTTCATCGCCGGGGTGTTCCACTGCCCCAACTCCAACTGCATCTCCCACAACGAGCCGGTAGACAGCTACTTCCGAGTGCGCGAAGTGAAAGGCGTGGTACGGATGAAGTGCAAATATTGCGAGAAGTCCTTCACTCAGGACATCGTCAGCGAGCGTTACTGATATCTGATTGGGCCCCACGGGGCCCATTTTTGAACCCTGTCACATCACCAAATTTCCAGTTAGCTATAATTTGCCATCGCAAGATGGTAATGCCCGCTCATTCCCTGCATATAGATGGATTATCAGTGTTTTTGCCTGATAACTGACTGCTATGGCAGATATCGCGCGTTTACCTCCGGTCATCATCAAAGGAATTCGCCGTGGTCAAAACCCTCAGTCGTCCCGTTGCCCAAGAGCCCGATCTGGCCCAGCTGGATGCCTGTCGCCAGATCATCGGTCAGCACTGCTACAGCACCCAGGAAGAGATCCGCCGCGAGCTGTCGGAGCGGGGCTTTGCTGACATCAGCCAGTCCACTATCTCCCGTCTGCTGCGCCGCCTCGGCGTGGCCAAGGCGCAGAATGCCAACGGCAAGAAGGTCTACACCCTGGTCGATGAGCAGTTGGAGCCCGCCGGCAGTACCCGCTCTATCCACGACATGGTGCGCGAAGTGGTACACAACCAGCAGATGGTGCTGATCCACACCACTCCGGGGGCCGCCACCGTGGTGGCTCGCCTGCTGGATCGCAACGCCAATCCCGAGATCATGGGCGCCGTCGCGGGCAATGACGTGGTGCTGGTCGCGCCGCGCCATATCAGCCGTACCCGTCAGGCCCATGCCGCCGTGGTGCGCACGCTGGCGCAGGCACGCTAAGCTATTTCCCCTAAATACATCGAGGCGACCCGCGGGTCGCCTTTTTGTTGCTTGCTATTTTGTGTTCATCACTTCTTGCGCCCATAAAAAACGGGAGCCCACAGGCTCCCGTTTTATCTTGCTTGTTATCCCTCAGGAGAGCACAGCGCCCAGGCTCAGGCAGACCACGATCAGCACGGTCAGGATACCGAGCAGCGGAGCCACCCACTTCAGCCAGCGCACATAAGGCACCTTGGCAATCGCCAGACCGCCCATGACCACAGCGGAGGTCGGAGTCACCAGGTTCACCAGACCGGAGGCAGACTGGTAAGCAGTCACCACCAGATCGCGGCCCACGTTGGCGAAGTCGGCCAGCGGCGCCATGATCGGCATGGTCAGTACGGCCAGACCGGAGGAGGACGGCACCAGGAAGGAGAGCACCACTTCCAGCACGAACATCACGTTGATAAAGACGATGGTGGAAAGGCCGGTCACGATCCCTTCTGCACTGTGCAAAATGGTGTGAGTGATCATGCCGTTATCCATCACCACTACGATACCGCGGGCGATACCGATGATCAGCGCCACCCCCAGCAGGTCACGCGCACCATCGATAAAGTTGGAGGTCAGCTCCTCTTCGCTCATGCGGGAGATGAGACCAACGATGATGGCGGCAGCCAGGAACACACCGGAGATCTGCGCCATCCACCAGCCCAGCACGGCCACACCGTAGATCATCACGGCAAAGGCAGCGACGAAGATACCCAGCACGATTTTACGGGTCAGGGTGAACTCCAGCATCTGGTCGCTCTTGTTGCCAAGGAAGTGGGCACGGTTCTCTTCCCACTTGTCAGCTACCAGGGATTTGCTCGGATCGCTGCGCACCATCTTGGCGTAACGCATGACGTAGGCAACGCAGAGCAGCCAACCGGCGACCAGCATGGCGACGCGCAGCCAGATACCATCGGTGAAGGAGATACCGGCGGCGTTGGCGGCGATAACGGTGGCAAACGGGTTGATGGTAGAACCGAGAGTACCGATACCGGCACCCAGCAATACGGTTGCAGCCGCCACCACAGGGTCAAAACGGGCGGCCATCATCACCGGCACCAGCAGGGTGTAGAACGGCAGCGACTCTTCGGCCATGCCGTAGATGGTGCCGCCTGCGGCGAACAGCGCCATCAGGATCGGGATCATCCACTCTTCACGGCCGCGCAGGCGGTCGGTCACACGTTCAATACCGGCATCGATGGCACCTGTCTTGGTCACAATGCCAAGAAAACCACCGATGATCAGGATAAAGAGGGAGACGTCGATGGCGCCTGCCTCATAGGTGTCGTGGTTGTAGAGGCCATCGATAGGTGCCAGCAGCACGTCGACGATCCCCTGGGGATTCCCCTCCACCAGTTTGTAGGTACCCGCCACCGGCACTTCTTTGCCGAGGGCTTCGTTCATGGTCATCTCATATTTGCCGGCCGGCACTATCCAGCTCAGGGCGGCCACCAGGGCGATCAGCACAAACAGTATCGTGTAGGCTGACGGGAACTTGAATTTGGTCATGGTCCAGCTTCCTTCTGTGGGTGTGGTATCCATGCAGGCTGCGGGTTGTAGGGTTAGAGGTATTATGCCGCTGTCACATGGTCGAAAAGCCGGGGGTCGCCCCCCGGCACCACTACTGCGACCTTAGTCGCCCAGCGTAGCA
>NZ_CAWNZT010000089.1:0-5326 GCF_963878965.1 Aeromonas sp. HMWF015
CTTCCTGCCCCTGCGCGGCATTGCCTCCATGCACTGCTCCGCCAACGTGGGTCAGGACGGCGACGTCGCCATCTTCTTCGGTCTCTCCGGCACCGGCAAGACCACCCTCTCCACCGATCCCAAGCGCCAGCTGATCGGCGATGACGAGCATGGCTGGGATGATCACGGCGTGTTCAACTTCGAAGGGGGCTGCTACGCCAAGACCATCAAGCTCTCCGAAGAGGCTGAGCCGGACATCTACCACGCCATCCGCCGCGATGCGCTGCTGGAGAACGTGACCGTTGCCGCCGATGGCACCATCGACTTCGATGATGGCTCCAAGACCGAGAACACCCGTGTCTCCTACCCCATCTATCACATCGACAACATCGTCAAGCCGGTCTCCAAGGCAGGTCACGCCACCAAGGTGATCTTCCTGACTGCAGATGCCTTCGGCGTGCTGCCTCCGGTCTCCAAGCTGACCAAGGAGCAGACCAAGTACCACTTCCTGTCTGGCTTCACCGCCAAACTGGCCGGTACCGAGCGCGGCATCACCGAGCCGACTCCGACCTTCTCCTCCTGCTTCGGCGCAGCCTTCCTCTCCCTGCACCCGACCAAGTACGGTCAGGAGCTGGTAAAACGGATGGAAGCGGCAGGTGCAGAGGCCTATCTGGTCAACACCGGCTGGAACGGCACCGGCAAGCGCATCTCCATCAAGGATACCCGCGCCATCATCGATGCCATCCTGGATGGCTCCATCGAGAAGGCCGAGACCAAGGTGCTGCCGATCTTCAATCTGGAGATCCCGACCGCGCTGCACGATGTGAACCCAGCGATCCTCGACCCGCGCGACACTTACGCCGACAAGGCCGAGTGGGATGCCAAAGCCGTCGATCTGGCAGGGCGCTTCATCAAGAACTTCGAGCGCTTCACCGATAACGACGAAGGCAAACGTCTGGTTGCGGCAGGCCCGCAGCTGTAACAGGCTCGCTTCGTATCAGTGACATCATGCCGGTCAGCCACGCTGACCGGCATTTTTGTTTTTGTGGAGCCCCGAACGCCGCCATCGGCCCCGTTAAAGGGGCCAAAACCTTGCCTTTGCCCATTGTGACAGGTTAGATTCAGCCAAACTTTATACAATATACAATTCTGTAACGCCCAATCGTGACCCGACCATGACCCCACCCTACAAGACCCGAACCCAGATGGTGATGGAAAACCTCCGTGGCCGGATCCTCCGTGGGGAGTTCCCCGCTGGCGCCCCCTTGCGTCAGGATGCCATTGCCAAAGAGCTGGCCGTGAGCCGCATTCCGGTGCGCGAAGCCCTGATGCAGCTGGAAGCGCAGGGGCTGGTGAAGTTCGAAGCCCATCGCGGCGCCGTGGTCACCATGCTGGACGCCTCGGCCATTGAAGAGCTCTTTTATTTGCGAGCGCTGCTGGAAGCCGATACCCTGTTTCACGCCGTCGACAAGATGACGGAAGCCACCTTCGCACAAGCGGAGGCGATCCTCGCCCAGTTTGATCACGCCCTGGAGTCAGGCACCCAGATCGAACATTGGGCCGAGTTGAACCACAGCTTTCACGCCACCCTCTATCAGGCAGCCGGTCGCCCCCAGGCACTTGAACTGATCGCCCAGATCAATCTGAGCTGTGACCGCTATGTCCGCTTCGAGCTGCTGTTTGCCAGCGACGGGGTGGACAAGGCGGAGCGTGAACACGCCCAATTGCTGGAACTGTGCCGCGCCCGGCGCAAGCACGAGGCGGTGGTGCTGCTCAGGCAGCATATCGAAGCAGCGGGTCAGTCGATCAAGCGGATCCTGGCCAGCGGCCATAAAAACTGAACACTCATATAGCAACCATCTGGCACTAACGACATGAATAATTTCGAGATAATTGAAACCCGCGTCGCCCAAGTCAGGGCCGAGCTGGCCATGCAGGAGTTGGACGCATTTATCGTCCCCCACGATGATGAGCACCTCGGCGAGTACATCCCCGCCTATGCCGAGCGGCTTGACTGGATCACCGGTTTCAACGGCTCTGCCGGGGTCGCCATCATCATGGCCCAGCGGGCAGCCCTCTTTGTCGATGGTCGCTATACGGTGCAGGCGCGGATGCAAACTCCCGCCGAACTGTTCGAATTCCTCCACCTTATTGAAAATCCTCATGTGCAGTGGCTGGCCGAACAGCTGCCATCAGGCTCCCGGGTTGGCTTTGATGCCCGCCTGCACAGCCTGACCTGGTACAAGAACGCCAAGGCCGTGCTGGCCGACCGCGGTATCGAGCTGATCCGCGTCGAGCAGAACCCCATCGATCTGAACTGGAGCGATCGCCCGGAGCCGACCAAGAGCCCGGTCATCCTCTACAGCGAGGAGCTGGCGGGCCAGTCCAGCCAATCCAAACGTGAACAGCTGGCGGCCGACCTGCGCAAGCGCGGGCTGGATGCCGTGCTGCTGACCCAGGCCGAGCCCATCAACTGGCTGCTCAACCTGCGGGGCCGCGATATCGACCGGCTGCCGGTGGTGCTGGGCTTTGCGGTGCTCTACGCCAACACCAGCATGGATTTCTTCGTCGATACCGACAAAATTGACTGCTTCGCCTTCAGCCAGCACGTGGGGCAGGATGTCTCCGTCTACCCCATCGACAAGCTGGGCGACGTGTTGCAGCGCATCGGTGAAGATCAGCAGAAGGTGCTGGCCGATCCGGACAGCGCCAACGCCTGGACTCAGCTCGTCATGGAAGAGGCGGGCGCCATTCTGGTAGCAGGGCAAGACCCGACCATGCTGCCGAAAGCGTGCAAGAACGAGATCGAGCTGACGGGTATGCGTGCCGCTCACCTGCGTGATGGCGTGGCCATGACCCGCTTCCTCGCCTGGCTGGATCGGTTGGTCGCCTCCGGCGAGTTCGAGGGGGTGGATGAAGGCACCCTGGCCGATCAGGTGGAAGCGTTCCGCCGCGAGCAGGAGCACTACGTCGAGCCGAGCTTCGATACCATCTCCGCGCTCGGCCCCAACGCCGCCATGTGCCACTACCACCACACTAACGGCACCCCGCGCGCGTTTGGCCAGGACAGCCTCTATCTGCTGGACTCCGGCGCCCAGTATATGGATGGCACCACCGACATCACCCGCACCATCAAGGTGGGTGAGGTGAGCGACGAGCAGAAAGCGATGTTTACCCGGGTGCTGCAAGGCCATATCGCGCTGGATCAGGCCCGCTTCCCCCGTGGCACCGCCGGTATCCAGCTCGACGTGCTGGCCCGCATGCCGCTGTGGCAAGCCGGTTACAACTATGACCACGGCACCGGCCACGGCGTCGGCCACTTCCTGAGTGTCCACGAAGGGCCCCAGCGCATCGCGCCGAAAGGGAGCATGGTCGCCCTGCAACCGGGCATGGTGCTCTCCAACGAGCCGGGCTACTACCGTGAAGATGGCTTTGGCATCCGTTGCGAAAACCTGGTAGTGGTGACCGAGCTGGAACAGGTTGGCGAGCTGCCGATGCTGGGCTTCGAGCGGCTGACCTACGTGCCGTTCGATACCCGCCTGATCGACCGCAGCCTGCTGAGTCCGGCCGAATTCCGCTGGATCAACGAATACCATGTCGAGGTGTTCCGCCGCCTGAGCCCACTGCTCGAGGGCGAGGATCTCGCCTGGCTGGAGCAGGCAACCAGCCTCATCTGATGACACAGGGCCTGCGGGCCCTGTTTTTTATCCCCCCTTTTGACCTGTATCAACACCCAAAGCGAGCAGGTCAGGAGAATGGCGGCCATGAAAAGTCATCATGCCAGCCCAGCCCGGGGCTCACACGCCGCAGCCAGCAAAAAGGCGAGTGACCATCCCAGACTCATGCGCGAGCAGCAGACGGTCAGCGCCATGATCCGCCTCTACTGCCAGCACCATCATCAGGATCCCCATTGCCGCCACTGTCGCCAGTTGCGGGATTTCGCCCATCAGCGCCTTCGTCGCTGCCGTTATGGCCACGGCCACAAACCCACCTGTGCCAACTGCAATATCCACTGCTACGCACCGGCGATGCGCAAACAGATCCAGCAGGTGATGAAGTGGAGCGGCCCGCGCATGTTGCTGCGCCACCCCTGGCTCACCCTCCGCCACCTGCTCGACGGCTTGCGCAAGGCGCCCAAACTGCCCCAGAGCCGCCCCCTGCCGCCATAACCGCCAATCCCTTGCATCCGGCAGGGGATGACCACTACCCTATGGCTCCTTTTTTGCCGTTGACCCCAAGGTCAGCGGCGTTGCCGATCCGTTTGCTGCCAATGGAGTCCTGATGCACCACAACCCGCCCCTGCTACGCACCGCTACCCACAATGACATGCACGCCATCTGGCAGATCGATGCCAAGGTGTTTGGCGAAGATGTCTATCCCGCCTTCTTCTTCCGTCAGGCGATGGATTTGTGGCCAGAGTTGTTGCTGGTGGCCGAATACGAGGGGCAGCTGGTGGGGTATGTGCTGGGGGGATTCGGTCAGGAGCGGTCGCAAGGCTGGGTGCTCTCGCTGGCGGTGCTGCCCGAGGCGCGCGGTTTTGGTCTGGCCGAGCGCATGATGCGCCAGATGGAGGCCAACCAGCAGGCGCTGCAGATCAGCGAACTGCGGCTAACGGTCGATCCGGCCAATCCGGCCCAGCGCCTCTACTACCGGCTCGGTTACATATTGCAGGCGGAAGTAGCCGACTATTTCGGCCCCGGAGAAGACCGTCTGCTGCTGGTTAAAACCCTCTCCGGTACAGCTGCGATTCAAGGACAAAACCGGTTACAGAACGCATAATTGGTTACATTTTGCCGATTTCATGTGTGACGGGGTTGGAGTAAAGTTCACTCATCAACCGGATTGTTCAAATTACGTGCAGCCCAGGAGGCCCACCATGTTGAAGCGTATGACCCTTATTGCCCTGCTGGCAGCTACCACCATCACCGGATGCGCCAACAGTGACGTTTACTCTGGCGATGTTTACACCAAAGACCGCGCCAAACAGGTGCAGACCGTCAGCTACGGCACCATCATCTCCACTCGCCCGGTGAAGATCCAGGCCGATGAGAACTCCCTGATTGGCACCATTGGCGGCGCCGTAGTCGGTGGCCTGCTGGGCAGCACAGTCGGTGGCGGCACCGGACGCGATATCGCAGCCGCAGGCGGCGCCATCGCCGGTGCAGCGGCAGGTAACGCCATCGGCAACAAGATGAATCAGGTCGACGGCGTCGAGCTGGAGATCAAGAAAGAGAACGGCGAAGCCATCGTGGTCGTGCAGAAAGCCAGCCCCACCTTCACCCCGGGTGCTCGCGTGCGCATGACCCAGGGTAACGGCAGCATCAACGTGGCCGTCGTGAATTAAGCG
>NZ_CAWNZT010000089.1:5336-13186 GCF_963878965.1 Aeromonas sp. HMWF015
GCCATAAAAAAACCGCCGATCCCGGCGGTTTTTTGTTGTCTGGCATTCGGGATTACATGCTGTAAGCCTTCTCGCCGTGGGAGGTGACATCCAGCCCTTCCCGCTCGGCATCGCCATTCACCCGCAGACCCACCAGCATGTCGACCGCCTTGAAGGCAATCGCCGCCACGGCACCGGACCAGAGCAGGGTGACACCGACCCCGATGGCCTGGATCTTCACCTGAGTCAGAATGGAGTAACCCTCGGCAACCTGATTGGTGACATAGTCCCACACCCCGGTACCGCCCAGATCCGGGCTGGCAAAAACGCCGGTCAGCAGGGCGCCGAGAATGCCGCACACCCCGTGCACGCCAAACACGTCCAGACTGTCATCGGCCCCCAACATGCGCTTGAGACCGTGGACCCCCCACAGACCCGCCACACCACTGATCAGGCCCATCACCAGACCACCGCCCACACCGACGAAACCGGCCGCCGGGGTGATCACCACCAGACCGGAGACGGCACCGGAAGCGGCACCCAGCAGGGAGGGGCGTCCCTTCATCACCCACTCGGCCAGCGTCCATGACAGGGCTGCCGCAGCCGGAGCTACCCAAGTGTTGATAAAGGCCAGCGCCGCAACACCGTTGGCTTCCAGCGCGGAGCCGGCGTTGAAACCGAACCAGCCGAACCAGAGCAGTGAGGCGCCGATCATGGTCATGGTCAGACTGTGGGGCGTCATGGGATCACGACCGTAGCCCAGACGCTTGCCCACCAGATAGGCACCCACCAGACCCGCCACGGCGGCGTTGATATGCACCACGGTGCCGCCCGCGAAGTCCAGCGCACCATGCTGGAACAGATAACCGGCGGTGGCGGTTGCAGCGGCAGCCGCATCGGCGCTGGTGTAGGCATCCGGCCCCGCCCAGTACCACACCATATGGGCCAGCGGAATGTAGGCGAAGGTGAACCAGATCACCGAGAAGAGCAGCACGGCGGCAAACTTGATGCGCTCGGCAAAGGCGCCGACGATCAGACCGCAGGTGATGGCGGCAAAGGCCCCCTGAAACACCACATAGATGAACTCGCTGATACCGACACCCTTGCTGAAGGTGGCCGCGATGGAGTCAGGAGTGACCCCCTTGAGCAGCACCTTGCTGAAGGAGCCGAACACGCTGTTGCCCTCGGTAAAGGCGAGCGAGTAGCCGTAGATGACCCAGAGCACGCAGATGAGGCAGAACAGGGTAAAGACCTGCATCAGCACGCTCAGCATGTTTTTGGCGCGCACCAGCCCGCCGTAGAAGAGGGCCAGACCGGGGATCGACATCAGGATCACCAGTGCGGCCGAGAGCAGCATCCAGGTGTTGTCGCCCTTGTTAATCGTCACGCTGGCAACCGGTGCCACCGCAGCCTGAACCTGAGAGACCTCATCGGCCCAACTTGGGGTCACCAGCAACGCCGTCAATATCGGCAGACCCGCCATCATCCATTTTTTGACCATAGAGCACTCTCCTTCCCTGTCGTACCGGTATAAACCGGCTCCGTTTCCCTGATTGAATCTGCGGCGAACCGCAAGGTATTGCTGCAACCCGCCAGAATCACACCCGCGCCCTGCACGGGGATGCCTCTTGCCACTTCCTCATCACTGCGTCTGCCGCCGATGACCGCAAGAGACCGCCTGACATGTAAAAAGCATAAAGCGGGCCACAAATTTAAATCCTTTTAAATCACTGCATTAGAAAGGTCGCGCATCATCAACGCACCAATTTGGCGCATGAGCTGCGCTAACCAGCCCAGGGTCGCCCTGTCACAGGGCAGGCGATACGTCGCGCACCAGAAGTGCGCAAACCCTGAGCCAGCCCACAAGCTGACGTCATCGATATCGCGCGCTGCGGGCCCGCTCGTTTACACTGACAGACCAGCCGTTTCCTGTTATCCGACCACGGCATGCCATTACACAGCCCCTTGTTTGCAACCTGATGGCAGGCCCAATCCGAGGAACACCATGCAGTTCGATCGTCTCGACATCAGCCTCTCCCACTACCGTCACCTCGACCGGGAGCATCGCGCCCACATCGCGCTGCTGGGGATAGTGATGCTGGCCATCATGGCCCTGCATCTGTTGCTGCTGCCCCACTTCCCCTACGAGCGCTTTTACGCCGTCAGCTTTGGCTTCGAGGTGATCAACTGGCTCACCATGCTGTTCCTGTTCTGGGTGGTGCAGTGTGCCCACCTGCCCACCCATACCTACCGCATGCTCTCCTGCGGTCTGATGTTGTGGATCATGGGGGCCACCGCCGACATCATGGATGAGCTGGTGGCGCAGCCACTCTGGCTCGCCATCTATGCCGAGGATCTGCTGCGCTCCAGCGGCATCCTGCTCAGCAGCATCGGTATCCTGAGCACCATGCACCACCTCTTCCACATCAATACCCAGCTCAGACAGCAGGCGTTGTTTGACGATCTGACTAGGCTGCCAAACCGGCGCTACTTTCATCAGCAGCTGTTTCTGGAACAGGGGATTTGCCACGCTCTCATCCTGCTGGATCTCGATCACTTCAAGGTGATCAATGACAACTACGGCCACGATATCGGGGATCGGGTGTTGCAGCAGTTTGGCGAGCTGTTGCAACAGCACTGCCCGCCGGGTGCGTTGGCGGCCCGTGTCGGGGGTGAAGAGTTTGCCCTGCTGCTGCCCGTCGCCCACGAAGCCGAGCTGCAGCAACTGGCCAACACCCTGCTCACTGCGACCCGCAATATCGCCCCCGACCCGGCCCATACCATGACGGTCAGTCTGGGAGTGGGGATCCGCGAGCCCAAGGAACCGGCAGTCTCGCTGTTCAAACGGGTGGATCAGGCGCTTTATGGCGCCAAGGAGGCGGGCAGAAACTGCGCGGTATGGGCGACGCCAACTAATAAAGAGGCGTGAAGAGCTGCCGATTGATTGCCGATCACGGCGGAAGATTGCTGCTGATACAGGGGCCCAATGGCCCCTGTTTTATGGGGAAAATCCCCTCGCCTAAAAGCGGAAGGTAAGACCGATATTGGCCTGCCATTGGGTTACCAGCTCCCCGCGCACCTTGAACACGCACTGCTCCGGGTTGCAGAGAAACTGGTTGTTGTCGTTGACCAGCGAGCCATAACCGCGCACCTCGGCCCGCAGCGCCAGATGCTCGGCGAGGCGCGGTTGCACCCCGAGCGCCAGCGACATGGAAGGGGTCACCTCGCTGTCGTAGGCGGCAAAGCGGGTCACCCCGATCCCGGCGCCGATGTAGGGCGCCATCAGGTTGTCAGAGAGGGTCAGCGCACCGGCAAAGTGCAGGATGTCCACCGTCAGGCGATCCGGCTGGTCGGGAGAGAGGGTGGTGGACTGATGGCTGTAGAGCAGCTCGATCATGCCCGGATCATCCACCTCCTTGCTGATAAAAAGACCCCAGCTACCGGAGCCCTGTCCCTGCAGTGAATCAAACGATGCAGAAAGCGGCACCGGCTGCACCACATCGTCACTCTTCTCGAAGTCGATGGCTGAGCTGTAGCCGACAAACGGCGTCACCTGCCAACCGGATGTGGTCGCGGCCTCGCTACTCCAGGCCTGCCCCAGTGGCAGCAACAGCCCCATCATCACTATCCCGGCTCTCTTCATCATCATCCCCTGCTCCCTGTGTGATTGTGCAGAAAGCATACCAGAGGCGTCCTAGGCCCATCCTAAACGGCGGCTGTACCGGATCACTTTCATCGCGGGATTTCCCTCTCGCCTGAACCCTGCCGCACCGCCCCACTGGCGCCGCTATGCCCCCCTGCCACCATTCATCGACGGTTAACCTCTGCCACGTATGCTGGCGCCAAATCGGGTCATCGGGGCCCGTTATCACTACTCAGAAGGACATCAGGGAATGGTTGCCGCGCAACTTCACGACCCCCAAACCACCCTCGCGGATACCCTGCGGGCCACCGCGCATGCCATCGACGAGAGCCACATCAGCCTGCGCCAGATGCTGGAGCTGGTGGGCGAACAGGGAATGCTGCTGTTTTGCGTGCTGCTCACCGTCCCCTTCCTGCTGCCGGTCTCCATTCCCGGGGTCAGCACCCCGTTTGGCCTGCTGATCCTCTTTATCGGCATCGGCATCACCCTCAATCGGGTGCCCTGGCTGCCCGCCATGCTGATGGAGCGCCGCTTCGCTGCCGACCAGCTCAAGACGACCCTGCACAAGGGGGCGGATCTGCTGGCCCGGGTCGATCGCGTTATCCGCCCGCGCCTGCTGGTGCTGACCGGCAGCAACACGGTCAACCGCTGCAACGGCCTGCTGATCATGCTGGCCGCCCTGCTGCTGATGCTGCCCCTGGGCGCCATCCCGTTCACCAACGCCATGCCTGCCTGGGCCATCCTGCTGCTGGCCACCGGCATGTTGCAGCGGGACGGTCTGTTCGTCGCCAGCGGCTATCTGCTGGTAAGCGCAACCCTGGTCTGGTTCAGCGTGCTGGCCATCGGCTTGCTGATGGCGGGCCAGAGCGCCAGCGGCCTGCTCGGCTAACCCCGATGCACAGAAAAAGGGCGACCAGATGGTCGCCCTTTTTGATTTGTGCGGGATACCGCCCGGTCAAAGCAGATCGTAGATAAGGGCCGAGATGGCAAGCAGCCCCATCACCAACACAAAAAGGGTACTCGGCCCGCGATAACGCTTGAGTGCGGGCAAGCGATAGATGGAGCAGGCCGGCAGCAGAAACAGGATCACCGCGATCAGCGGGCCACTGACGCGCTCGATGATGTCGAGCACGTTGGGGTTCAGATAGGTGATGACGGCGGTCACCATAAACAGGATCACTGATGACACCCGGGCGATGGTCGACTCCTTGAGGGAGAGCCCCAGCCCCTGACAGGCACCGCTCACCATGCTCACCGTCCCCTCGCTCACCCCCATGGAGGTGCCGAGGAAAGATTTGGACATGGCCAGAATGGCGATGAGCGGCCCCACATAGGCGATCAGCGGATTGGAAAACTTGTTCGCCAGCGCCGACAGCACGGAGATATTGTCGGTGCGGGCCAGCGCCATCTCGGCCTGACTCAGACTCATCACGCAGCTCACCACGAAAAAGAGCACGCTGCCGCAAATCAGCATGCTGCTGCACTTGATGATCCGCTTGGCACGCAGGTCGGCACTCTCCTGACAACGCTTCTTCTGCGCCGCGCTGAAGGAGGAAATAATAGGCGCATGGCTGAAGGAGAAGACCATCACCGGCACGATCAGCCAGAGGGATTTCCAGAAGGCCGGATCCCGCCAATCTACCGCCTGGCTCTCGCTGAAATAGGAGAGGCTCCACTGGGGCAGCAGATAGATGGAGAGGCCAATCAGAAAGGCGACCATGGGCAGCGCCAGCACGCTGATGGCCGATACCACGATCTGTTTGCCAGCCAGCAGCACCAGATGCAGGCCCAGCATCACCCCCAGCACCAACAAGCCGCGCGGAAGCTCGGCATCCCCCAGCTGGTGAACAACGAAGCTCTGGATCGCGTTGGTGATGGAGATGCTGTAGACCAGAATGATGGGGTAGAAGGCCATCAGATAGACCAGCATCAGCAGCTTGCCCGCCTTGGCACCGAAGTGCTCCTCCACCACATGGGTGATATCCCCTTCCCGATGGGAGCTGGAGAGCACAAAGCGGCTCAATGCCCGGTGGGAATAATAAGATAGCGGAAAAGCCAGCAATAAAATAAACAGTAAAATAACCGGAGAATTACTGCCAACAGTAATAGGGAGAAATAACGTACCGGCACCAACCGCAGTGGCATATAGGCCCATGGTCCATACCGAATCGCTTTTCTCCCATTTCAATTTTGAAACAGGGTTACTCTTTTCAGCAATAGAAAAACTCATTGCAATATATACCTTATTAGTCTGTCATCATTATTTTTATTGGCCCGAATAACAGGCTGGAGATATGTCGTTGCATATCACCCTGCACATGAAAAAACAACGCCACCAGCGGCCAACAGGGCCACCGGAGAGAAACGGAGCTGCCACACTACCATCGTTGAAATCGCTATCCGGGTCAAGGTTAATAATTCATGACTGTTTGAATCGGAATGTTTCAAAAGAAAACAGGATGTATCACATTCGTCACCCAAAACCAGATTTACGCCTGTTTGATAACATACCGATAAAACCTCATGCTGTTGCCCAACAACACAAATAAGACCAGCGATCAGGCCGATAATATTAACACCTTAAGCTGTGGAATATGAGTTAAATAATACGGCCAACGTTTCTACTAATTGACAATGATGTCAGCCAATTTATTCAGGGTAAAATAGCAGGCTATTTCCCACAGCGACCGGAGCGGCAATCTCAACCTGCCGGGCAGTGCGCCACCCGGTTGCGGCCTGCCCGCTTGGCCCGATAGAGCCACTCGTCGGCCCGGGCCAGCGCCTGATTGATCTCCTCCTCCGGCTGCACCAGAGTTGTGCCCAGACTGACCGTGATGGCGACCGGATCGGCAGGCAACGCTGCGACGGCGGCACGGATCTGCTCCGCCATCTGCAGCAAACCGGCTTCATCGATTCGCGGCAGCAGGATCAGAAACTCCTCGCCACCGCTGCGCACAAACAGATCGTCCGCCCGCAACAGGGCATCGATACAACTACTGAAGCGCTGCAAGGCCCGATCTCCCTGCTGGTGGCCGTAACGATCGTTGATCTGCTTGAAGTGATCGATGTCGAGCATGATAAGGCCACAGGGCGTATCCCCTGCCCGCAACTGCTGACAGTGCTCGAAGAAAAAACGGCGGTTGTAGAGGCCGGTCAGCTGATCGGTTTCACTCTGGCGCAGCAGTCGCTGCTGCAACTCGAACTGGCGGGTGATATTGCGAGTCACCCAGGCCACCGCCCGCTTGCCGTCATAGAGGGAGGGCAGCGGCGCAATCTTGCCCTCGAAACGCTGTATCCCTTGCGGCCCGGCGGCAGCATTGATCCCCCCTACCTCGGCAGCGGAGAGCTCATACTCCACCACCCGCACCTGGCCGCTCGCCAGCGACTCGGCTACCTGCGCCTTGACCCATATGGCCATCTCGGGTGGCAGCACATCGGCCAACTGCTTGCCCGCCAGCGGATTGCCATCGTGATAGGATTGCTGCTCCATGCCGCCGATATATTCCACGTAATAGCCATCTTCACTGAGAATAAAGACGGGATCTGGCAGCTGGGCCATCACTTCATAAAGCTGGGTTACCGAAAGCGCCACGGAGACTCCTGTACTTCAGCGTCAAACAGGGGGGAGATATTCTGCCTCAAGAGGACTCACTCGCCCTCATCGGCAGAACAGAAAAATCTGCGGCCACAGCCAACAATCCTTTACATCTAGCAGCCTGCCAGCCTCTCGGTCGGCCACCACCGGTGGCCAGCGCGTTGCAACTCCCGCCACTGCGCTCGCTCACGGCGGCGAAAGCCCCCTCACCCGGTCACGCATATCCCGTTGTTTCAACTCACAAGTTCATTTACGCTGGCCGTCCTGAGTCCAGTTTTAACCTCATCAGCCATCAGGACGCCAGCCGCCCGCAACCTCAGGGGCTGTACCACGGAAAAGGAATCGCCAGATGAAAAACGCCATCGTTACCGCCCGCTTCGACGCCATCAGCACCGAAGGGGAACAGCTCACCATCAAGATCGCCATCAAGGCCCCCGAGCCGGATCCCAAGTCCGCCAACGGTGACTGGCGCTGCAAGGTGAAGCTGGCGGGGCTGAGCGACAAGACCTTTATCTACGGCATCGACAGCCTGCAGGCCCTGAGCCTCGCCATCAAGTTTGTCGAAACCGAACTGCGCGCTTTCTCCGATGCGGGCTGGCAGTTCTATCTGCCCAATTGCCCAGATCACCCCAT
>NZ_CAWNZT010000089.1:13196-13869 GCF_963878965.1 Aeromonas sp. HMWF015
CGGACCCGATCCCGCCAATCCCCACCCCATGAACGGCTTTCCCCAGGTGTGCTTTATCAAGAACACCATCAAGGGGCCCAATATCGAGGTGGGTGACTACACCTATTACGACGACCCGGAGGATTCGACGGGCTTCGAGCGCAACGTCCTCTACCACTTCCCCTTCATCGGCGACAAGCTCATCATCGGCAAGTTCTGCGCCATCGCCCGCGGGGTGAAGTTCATCATGAACGGCGCCAACCACCAGACCTCCGGCTTCTCCACCTACCCCTTCTTTATCTTCGGCAACGGCTGGGAGCATGCCGCACCCGCCCCGGGCAGCCTCCCCTACAAGGGCGATACCGTCATCGGCAACGATGTCTGGATTGGCTATGACGCCCTGATCATGCCGGGAGTAAAAGTCGGCAACGGCGCCATCATCGCCGCCCGCTCCGTGGTCACCGGCGACGTGCCCGCCTACGCCGTGGTCGGCGGCAACCCGGCGAAAGTGATCCGCTACCGCTTCGACGACGACACCATCGCCCGTCTCAACGCCATCGCCTGGTGGGACTGGCCGGTAGAGCAGATCAGCCGCAACCTGCCGCTTATCAGCGGCGGCGAAATAGCCGCGCTGGAAGCGGCAACCCCATAGAGACAACCACCATCAAGCAGGAAGCACTATGCAACTAACCCC
>NZ_CAWNZT010000090.1:0-1541 GCF_963878965.1 Aeromonas sp. HMWF015
TCCATAAACTTGAGATAATTGGCGTTGTAGACGATGCCCCCGGCGTCGGTGTCTTCGTAGTAGACACGCACCGGAAACTCAAAGACTTCCCCCATAACAATCTGTGATCCATTCGACAGTCAGATGGGGGGCTATCATAGCGCAGGGCTGAATAGGAAAGAAGCAGGGGGAGACAGGGAAATCCTGCCTCCCCCCGTTTTTTATGAAAGGAAATATGAATGTGTCAGCCAGAGGCCATACAACAAACTGGGCCAGGCGAGCCAGGGGTTGAACAGCACACGTCCGGGCAGGCTTTTCAGATGAAAGCCAAGCCCGTTAAGTACGCCACAACAGACGGCCCACATCAGCCAGGGAGCAAGCCAGAGACCATGCTCGCTGGTGTTGGCCGCGATCAGATTGGGGGCCTGTAAAATAGCGACGGCCAACAAGGCCGCCGCGAGTAACATCAACCCCTGCCACGGCTGCCGCTCCAGTGGAGCGGCCAGCCTGGCGAGTCGATCACTTGTTTTCATCGATCTGACGATCCATGTTCTCGGTGTGTTCCAGCCACAGCGCATTGATGATGCCAAATGCACAGGCCAGCAACAGTCCCAGGATCCAGGTGAAATACCACATTGTCAGCGCACCTCTTAATAGAGAGATTGTTGGTTATCTTCGATGTGCTTGTTGGTTACCCGGCCAAACATCTTGATGTAAGTCCAGATGGTGTAACCCAGCACAATCGGTACGAAGATCGCTGCAGCCACAGTCATCACCTGCAAGGTGTTGAAAGAGGCGGTAGCATCCCACATGGTCAGGCTCAGTGACGGCTCAAGGCTTGAGGGCATCACGAACGGGAACATGGAGAAACCGGCAGTGAGGATGACCCCGGCAATCGCCAGCGAGGAGCTGGTAAACGCCAGCCAGCCGATGTTCATGCGGGCAAACAGCGCAGTCAGCAGGCTCATGGCCAGGCCCAGTACAGGGGCAGCCACCATCCACGGATAAAGGGTGTAGTTGTTCATCCAGGCACCAGCCTGCAGGACAACTTCCTTGTTCATCGGGTTGGATACCGCGTCAGTCGCGGCAGCTTTGACGATGACATACCCTTCCATACCGCTTACCCACCAACCCGCGGCAGCAAACAGCACCAAGGTAAGCAGTGAGCAGATCATGGCAGCCGTGCGGGAACGCGCCAGCACTTCACCGTCGGTCTTCATCATCAACCAGGTTGCGCCCTGGGTGAGCAGCATGAACAGGCTCACCAGACCAGCCAGAATGCCGAACGGGTTAAGCAGGCCAAAGAAGTTGCCGTGATAGGTCAACATCATGAACTGGTTAAACTCGAACGGAACGCCTTGCAGCAGGTTGCCAAAGGCTACGCCAAAGACGATGGGCGGCACGGCACTACCGGCGAACAAGGCCCAGTCCCAGTTGCTGCGCCATTTGGCATCAGCACGCAGGGAGCGGTACTTGAAACCGACCGGACGCAGGAACAGCGCCATCAGAGTCAGGATCATGGCGATGTAGAAGCCGGAGAAGGTTGCGGCATACACCATCGG
>NZ_CAWNZT010000091.1:0-27394 GCF_963878965.1 Aeromonas sp. HMWF015
GACGCCCGGATGCGGAGCTGCTCTCCACCATGCTGCTGCGCTCCATGCGTCAGGCCATCTATCAGGCTGACAACATCGGTCACTTCGGTCTGGCCCTGAAGTCCTACGCGCACTTCACCTCGCCGATCCGTCGCTACCCAGACCTGATCCTGCACCGGGCGATCAAGTACCAGACTGCCAAGGAGCAGCAGGGCAACCTGCGCCACAAGTGGACCCCGAGCGGTGGTTATCACTACCAGCTGGAAGAAGTGGACCCGATGGGCGAGCACTGCTCCATGACCGAGCGCCGTGCCGACGATGCGACCCGCGACGTGGCCGACTGGCTCAAGTGCGAGTACATGCTGGATCACGTGGGTGACGAGTTTGACGGCGTTATCGCCAGCGTTACCGGCTTTGGCTTCTTCGTGCGTCTGGCGGAGATCCATATCGATGGTCTGGTGCACGTCAGCACCCTCACCAACGACTACTACCAATTTGATCCCCTGCACATGCAGCTGATTGGCGAGAACTTCCGCCGTCGCTACCGTCTGGGCGACAAGGTGCGCGTCAAGGTGATGGGCGTGAACCTGGACGATCGCAAGATCGACTTCGTGATGGTGGAAGAGCCGCTCAAGGCCACCGGCAAGAACGCGAAAGAGATGGCGCGCAAGCAAGCCGAGATCAAGAAAGAGAAGGCCAAGAGCGCCCAGCGCCACGAAAAACGTAAAGAGGGCAAGGATCACGGCAAATCCGACAAGGGTGGCCGCGCCAAACCCAGCAACAGACGACCGAGCAAAAAGGCTCGCGATAAGGCCAAGAGCACTAAATGAGCACTGAACTGATCTACGGCATTCACGCTGTATCTGCGCTGCTGGAGCGCACACCCGAGCGTTTCATCGAGGTATGGGCGCTGAAGGGGCGGGATGACGACCGGCTGCAACCCCTGCTGACCGAGCTGGAATCCCTCGGTCTCAAGGTGCAGAGCGTGAACCGCAAGACTCTCGACGATAAAGCGGAAGGCAACAATCACCAGGGCATCATGGCTCGGGTGAAAGAGGCGCCGAAGCTCGCCGAGCACGATCTGGCCAGCCTGCTGGACGAGCTGGCGGCACAACAGAACCAGCCCTTCCTGCTGGTGCTGGATGGCGTGACTGACCCGCACAACCTCGGCGCCTGCCTGCGCAGCGCCGATGCTGCCGGGGCTCATGCTGTCATCGTGCCGCGGGACAAGGCCACGGGTCTCACTCCGATCGTGCGCAAGGTTGCCTGTGGCGCGGCCGAAGTGGTGCCGCTCATTCAGGTCACTAACCTGGCCCGCACCCTGCGCGAATTGCAGGAGCGCGGCGTCTGGATTGTCGGCACCGCTGGCGAGGCCGATCACGACCTCTATCAGGCCAAACTGACCGGCCCGATGGCGCTGGTGATGGGTGCCGAAGGTAAAGGTATGCGTCGCCTGACCCGCGAACATTGCGACGAGCTGGTGAGCATCCCGATGGCAGGGGCGGTATCCAGCCTCAACGTCTCGGTGGCGACCGGCGTCTGCCTGTTTGAAGCCGTGCGTCAGCGTCGCGGTTAATCATGCTGACTGACAGACCCCCCTTCGATTGGGCGCAGGTCGCAGATAAAGAGGAGGCCGCGCGCCTCCTCTCTTTTGCCCGCCCGCTGACCCTCAGCCCGAAAAGCTGCCTCTGGCATGCTGGCGACAGCCCGGATCTGTTGGTCAGGGTGGAGCAGGGGCTGCTGCGGGCCAAGCTGGTGCTGGAGGATGGCCGCGAGTACATCAAGGAATTCTACTGGGAGGGGGACGAGTTTCTCGACTTCCACCACCTGCTTAGTGGTGAGCCGGCCCGCTACAGCGTGGAGGCGCTGGAGCCCTGTCGTCTGCAGCTGTTCAGTCTGGCTGACCTGCGCCAGTTGCCCGGCTGGCCGCGCTGGTACCAGCACCTGCTTGAGGTGCAGCTGCGCATCAAGGAGGAGAAGGAGCAGTTGCTGCTGACCGGCAGCCCGCAGGCGCGCTATCAGCACTTTCTCGACAGCTTTCCCGCGCTTGATGCCAGAGTGCCCGACCACCAGATCGCCGCCTATCTCGGTATCACTCCCATCAGTCTGAGCCGCATTCGCAAACGGCTGAAAGAACTTAACAAAGGTTAATGCAGGGCGCTGGCGCCACGATTATGCTGGCAGGCCGAACTGATAAGGAGTTGCCGATGAACTGGATCCTGAAACCCTGGTCTGAACTGACCACTGACGAGTTGTATGAGTTGCTGGCGCTGCGGGCCGAGGTGTTCGTGGTGGAGCAGACCTGCCCCTTTCAGGATCTGGACGGGCTCGATCGCCGCGAAGGGGTCTGGCACCTGCTCGGGTATCAGGGCGAGCTGCTGGCCGCCTATGCGCGGATCATGGCGCCCGGCATCGGTGATGAGAGCGGTTCCGCCATCGGTCGGGTGGTGACCTCACCCAAGGCGCGCGGCGGTGGTCTTGGTCATAAGCTGATCGGCGAGGCGGTCAAAGCGTGCGAGGCACACTGGCCGACCCACAGCATCTGGCTTGGTGCTCAGGCTCATCTGCAGGGCTTCTACGGCCAACATGGTTTTGTGGCGGAAGGGGAAGGCTATCTCGAAGATGATATCCCCCATATGGGGATGCGCAGAGTGGTGGCATAACCACTCGTCAGAGTGATTCAGAATGCAGAAGGGCCATCCCGCGGGATGGCCCTTCTCTTTATCGCCAGGCGATCACTTCTTCTTTTTCTTCTTGGCGGACTTCTTCTTGTCGACCGGCTTTTTCTTCTTCACCGGTACCCGCGCTTCCTTGTGTTTCGGGCGCAGCTCGTCGATCACCCGGCGCTTGAGGCGCTCTTCGGTGTAGCGCTCGATCTTGGCGACCATCGCCATGTCGTGGGCTTCCACCAGGCTGATGGCACAGCCACGGTTGCCAGCGCGGCCGGTACGGCCGATCCGGTGGACGTAAACATCGGCGCCGTAGGGCATGTCGTAGTTGATGACATGGCTGACGTTCGGCAGGTCGATGCCGCGGGCAGCGACGTCGGTGGCGATCAGGAAGGGTACTTCCCCTTCGTGGAACTTGCGGATCGACTCGATACGCTTGCTCTGCTCCATTTCGCCACGGATCCAGGCGCAGGAGATACCTGCCGCCTGCAGCTGGCCGGAGAGCTCCGCCAGACGCTCGCGAGTCTTGACGAAGATAATGGCTTTCTGGGTTTCCGGATCTTTCAGGATATGGGTCAGCAGCGCCAGCTTGTGGGCGGCGTCATCGGCCAGATGGATCCACTGGGTGATGGGGCGACGCTCGCTGCGGGGCGGCTCGGCGTGCAGCTCCACCGGATCCTTGAGGATCTCGTTGGCGAACTTCTCAAGACCGGCCCCTTCCAGGGTGGCGGAGAAGAGCATGGTGTGCTTGCGGTAGCGCGCCTCTTCCACGATGCGGTTCACATCCTTGATAAAGCCCATGTCCAGCATGCGGTCCGCTTCATCCAGCACCAGCACTTCGATGTCGTGGCTCTCGAACTCCTCTTTCTCGATGTACTCGAGCAGACGGCCCGGGGTGGCCACCACGATGTCGGTGGTCTTGGTCAGGGCAGGCAGCTGCTCTTCATGGCTGACGCCGCCGATGATGGTCTCGATGCTGAGGTTGGTGTGTGCCGCCAGCGCCTTGGCGTGGGCGGTCACCTGCAGCGCCAGCTCGCGGGTCGGGGTCAGGATCAGCATGCGGCAGGGGCCTGGTTTGCGGCGCGGGAAGTCCAGCAGGTGCTGGAGTGCTGGCAGCAGGAAGGAGGCCGTTTTGCCGGTACCGGTTGGAGCGGATGCCAGAATATCGCGGCCGTCCAGGGCTGGCTCCAGCACCATCTGCTGGATGGTGGTGGGGCGGGTGAATCCCATCTCGGCCAAGGCCCGGTTGAGGGCGGGGTGCAGGTCGAAATCATCAAAGGACTGGCTCATGGCAATACTCGGTCATTAAGGAAACGGCAGATTATAGGCGATTATCTCGTCGGCTCCTATTGGTGAGTGTGTCTTAGCCGCTATAATCGCCCACCATTTTTGCAGATGACGGGGGCCAGATGGGACGTAGTCGCGGATTTACCTTCAAACAGTTCCATATCAATCACGATCGCTGCGCCATGAAGGTGGGCACCGATGGCATTTTGCTCGGTGCCTGGGCGCCGGTCGAACAGGCGCGTCGAGTGCTCGATATCGGCACCGGCAGCGGCCTGATCGCCCTGATGCTGGCCCAGCGCAGCAGATCTGACTGCCGTCTTGATGCGGTCGAGCTGGATATTAATGCGGCCAGTCAGGCGCGGGAGAATGCGGCTGCCTCTCCCTGGGCCGATCGGGTAACCGTCATAGAGAGTGCCATTCAGGATTATCAGGCTGCCCCTTACGAGCTTATCGTCTCCAACCCTCCCTATTTCGTGGCAGGCCAGTCATTTAGCGATCCGGCGCGGGCGTTGGCCCGCCATACCGGCGCCCTCGACAGCCACGCATTACTAGCGGCCTGCGATCGTTTGCTGAGCCCGAACGGGCAGGTGGCGCTGGTGCTGCCGACGGCGATGGCCGATGAAATTTTATGCATTTCGGCGAATTATGATCTGCATGGCATTTGTTATGCAGCTGTTATCACCAGAGAGGGTAAAGAGGCAAATCGTGTTTTATTGCTACTTGGCAGAGGATTAAACAGGTGTGAGAGGGGTGAAATTGTGATCCATTCTGCTGATGGGGCCTATTCCGACAGATATATCCAACTGACCAAGCCCTTCTATTTGAAGATGTAAATTTCGTCTTGAACTATTTTTTCACGCCATTATGCTGGTTCCAGATCGAGCGCCCGCTCCAGACCAGCTAAAACCACTGGTTGCGATGAAAAAACATGCGGGGCTCTTTTTTTATACCCCCTGAACACACCCGGTCAGCGACCGATAAAAACTATAACAAGCAATAATTTACAAGACAGACGAGGTTGAACTTGACGAAATCACTCACATTGTCCGATGTACTCGGATTAGGGTTTATGACCTTCGCCTTCTACCTGGGCGCCGGTAACATCATTTTCCCGCCGTTGGCCGGTTACATGGCTGGTGAGCACCTCTCCCTGGCGATGTTTGGCTTCCTGGTCACTGCCGTGGGCCTGCCTCTGGTGACCATTCTGGCCGTGGCGAAAGCCGGTAACGGCTGGGCTGGCATGACCAAGCTGCTGCCTGCCGGTGTTGCGACTGCGCTGGCCGTTGCCATCTATATCATCATCGGCCCGGCCTTTGCCGCGCCCCGTACCGGTCTGGTTGCCTACGAGATGGGCCTCAAGCCGTTCATCGGTGATATGGGGCAAGCGGGTCTGGCGGCCTATACCGTGATCTTCTTTGGTGTGGCCATTCTGGTCTCCATGAACCAGGGCAAGCTGATGGACGCCATCGGCAAATACCTGACTCCGGTACTGATGCTGCTGCTGCTGACTCTGGCTATCGGGGTATTCGTAGCACCGCAAGGCTCCATGCCTGATGCGTCCGGTGACTATCAGAACAGCCCCTTCGTCAAAGGGATCCTGGAAGGCTACAACACCATGGACACCCTGGCGTCCCTGATGTTTGGCGCCCTGATCGTCGACCTGCTGCGCCAGAAAGGCATCAACGATTACAAGAGCCAGTTCAAGTATCTGGCCATTGCCGGCCTCATCTCTGCCGTTGGTCTGAGCGTGGTGTACGTCTCCCTGTTCCAGCTGGGTAACACGGCAGCCGGTGTGGCGACCGATGTCAGCAATGGTGGCGCCATCGTCAACGCCTACATACTGAGCCTGTTTGGTCAGCCGGGTCAGTTCATTCTGGCGGCCATCATCACTCTGGCGTGTTTTACCACTGCAGTCGGTCTGATCTCCGCCTGTTCCGATTTCTTCCACAATCTGACCGGCATGGCTTACAAGAAGCTGGTGGTGTTGCTGGGCGTTATCTGTGCCGTGGTGGCCAACGTGGGCCTGAGCCAGCTGATCAGCCTCTCCATTCCGGTGCTGGTTGCCATCTATCCCGTTGCCGTGGCGCTGGTACTGGTCACCTTCCTGAAGGGTTACTTCGGCCGTCCCCGTCTGGTGTTCCGTGGCGTGTTGATGGTTGCCTTCCTGTTCGGTTGCCTGGATGGTCTGGGTGCTGCCGGTATGAAGATGGATGCGTTTGCCTTCCTGCCGCTGTTCGACAAGGGCCTCGCCTGGCTGATGCCGACCCTGCTGGCCTGCGTAGTTGGTGTGATGGTGCGTCCGACCGAGATGGCTGCCGAAGCTGCCTGATCACACCCGATGTGATATTGCCAAGAGCCTGCCCCGTGCAGGCTCTTTTGTTTTCTGTGAGCCTCGCTTCTCGCCTCGCTTTGCACTGCCGTAATTGTCACTGTACACAGATAGCATCTGAGCAGCCGTATTTTGCCGCTATAACCCGTTCCCCTCTTCTTGCCTCTCATACGCCACGTGTGACACCTGTTTATGGAGCGCCGAGTTGTTCGGCGATTAATTCCACAGCGGTAAATTGTTTCAAGATATTAATTGGTGATTGAGATCGAACTCCTCTTCTTTATGCTAAAGGTGGTGCGCCTCATCCGGTCCGCGGGCCGTGTGGGGGCGAGAGGTATTGTTACCGGTTATCTGCCAGGCAGTGGGTGCAATCAATAACAAGCTGATAAGGCAGATGAGGTTGAGTTTGACGAAATCATTGAAGTTGTCCGACGTATTCGGATTGGGGTTTATGACGTTTGCCTTCTATCTGGGGGCTGGCAATATCATTTTTCCGCCGCTGGCCGGTTTTATGGCCGGTGAGCATCTGCTGGCCGCCATGTGCGGCTTCTTGCTGACGGCGGTGGGCTTGCCGCTGATCACCCTGATTGCGGTGGCCAAGGGGAGCTCGGGGGGCGGCGCGAGTGGCTGGACCGGAATGACCCGCTATCTGCCCGCCGGGGCGGCGACGGCGCTGGCCATCGCCATCTATATCATCATGGGGCCCGCCTTTGCCATTCCCCGCACCGGTCTGGTCGCCTACGAGATGGGGCTCAAACCCTGGCTCGGCGATGCCGGTCATGCGGGGCTGCTGATCTACACCCTGAGTTTCTTTGCGCTGGTGATCCTGGTGGCGCTTGATCGGGGCAAGCTGCTTGATGCGGTCGGCAAGTATCTGACCCCAGCCCTGATGGCGATGCTGCTTATTCTGGCGGTCGGGGTCTTTATGACGCCGCAGGGCACCATGCCAGATGCCAGCGGTGAGTACATAGATGCAGCCCTGACCAAAGGAATGCTGGAGGGGTACAACACCATGGATACCCTGGCCTCCCTGATGTTTGGAGCCCTGATCATCGGGTTGCTGCGCCAGAAGGGGATCGAGGATTATCGCAGCCAGTTCAAATACCTCACCATTGCAGGTTTGATCTCGGCGGTCGGGTTGTCGGCGGTGTATGTCTCGCTCTTTCAGCTGGGCAACAGTGCCGGTGGGGTGGCGAGCGATATCAGCAATGGTGGGGCCATCGTCAATGCCTACGTCCTGAGTCTGTTTGGTCAACCGGGTCAGTTTATTCTGGCTGCCATCATTACCCTGGCTTGTTTTACCAGTGCGGTCGGCCTGCTCTGTGCTGGTGCCGACTACTTCCATGGCCTGACAGGTTGGGCCTATCGCAACTGGGTGATGCTGCTGGGGGCGCTCTGTGCACTGGTGGCCAATGTGGGGTTGAGCGAGCTGTTCGGCCTCTCCATCCCGGTGCTGGTGGCCATCTATCCGGTGGCCATCGCGCTGGTGCTGGTGACCTTCCTCAAGGGATGGTTTGCCCAGCCACGGCTGGTGTTTCGCGGTGTGCTGACGGTCGCCTTTCTGTTTGGTTGCCTCGATGGGCTGGGGGCTGCCGGGATGGCGATGGACGGCTTTGCCTTCCTGCCGTTGTTCGACAAGGGACTTGCCTGGCTGCTGCCGACCCTGTTGGCCTGCATCGTCGGTATCCTGGTGCGACCAAGCGGTAAGTTGGCTGCCGAAGCGGCTTGATTCAGGGTCAACGAGATAGCAAAGAGGCCAGCATCTGCTAGCCTCTTCTGTTTCTGCCGGATCCGTTACCGGATCAGATTTGCGGGCCTGACGGCTTGGGTTTGCCCTCCAGACCATACCAGTGGGTTTCTACCCGTCCGGCATGCCACTCGAAGGTGCCCCAGGGCTGCTTGGCTTCCCAGCGCGGGAAGTTGATGAGCACCCGATTATCTTCGTACTTGTAGAGGGAGGTGCTGATCTGAATGTCCGACAGGATCAACAGCAGGGCCCAGCAGATGAAAATCCATTTCAATGCTTTCCACATAGGGTTACTCGAAGCAGATTTCGATAGTGGCGCGACCGAAATCAGATTCGAACGGCATCATGATCTTGGTGCCATCGGCACGGTGGGTAATGGTGTGGTTGGGGCCGGAGACGATGATGGGGGTCGCCATGTCAAACTCGTAGCCCTTCTCGCCCAGCATCCGCTTGGCACCGCCGGTCACCATGTTGGTGATTTCACCGACCATGTCGGTCACCTCTTCGTTGATGTTGGCAGGTGCTTCCCCCAACATGCGGCGCATGATCTCCAGCGCCAGCCCCTTCTCGAAGCTGATGGAGAGGGAGCCACGGGTCTGCGGGCCGACCATGCCAATCAGGCCGGAGACGTCGCCGCGCGCCAGCTCATCCATCTTGCGTTTCGGTTTGCCCGGTTTGAGTTCCAGCTGTGCCATGGTCGAGAGCACATTGAGCAGGGATAGCAGGAACGGATTTACAAAATCAGCCTTCATGATGACTTCCTACAGTGGGCGTACAACGGGCACATTGGCCATGTGCCTCTATCGTCTTATTGGTAATAGTAAAACCATGCAAGTGGGCCTGCTCGGAAAACGCGCTATCGATCGCCGTATCGTGAAGCTCGACCACATCCCCGCACTCGTCGCAGATCAGCAACTGCATCGGGTGAGCGTGATCGAAGTGGCAGCAGAAGATAAACGCGTTGAGAGATTCCACCTTGTGAGCAAAGCCCTGTTCGAGCAAAAAATCGAGTGCCCGATAGACGGTTGGCGGCTTGGCATTGGCTTCGGTTTGTTGCAGCTGGGCCAACAAATCATAGGCGCTGATGGCGTTGCCGTGTGCCGCCAGCAGGCGAAATACCTGACGTCGGGTCGGGGTGAAGCGGATCCCTCGCTGTATACAGAGTCGCTCGGCTCGTTGTAAAAGTTGATCTTGATTCATGATCGCGCAGATACCCTTTCTATTAGCCGGATACTATCACAGGGCCTCGCATGGCGCGGCGACAAAATTCATTTTCTGGGGCTGCTTCACGTTGTGATAAAATCCGCCCCTTTCTTTAGCCAACCCGGATGATTTTTATGCAGGCGCAGCGTTTTTCCATCGCCCCCATGCTGGACTGGACTGATCGGCATTGCCGTTACTTTCATCGACTGATGAGCCGCCAGACCTTGCTCTATACCGAAATGGTGACCACCGGCGCCATCATCCACGGTAAGGGGGATTATCTGGGTTACAGCGAGCAGGAGCACCCCATCTCCCTGCAGCTGGGTGGCAGCAATCCGGCCGATCTGGCGCGCTGTGCCAAGTTGGCCGAGGAGCGCGGCTATGACGAGGTGAACATCAACGTCGGCTGCCCCTCCGATCGGGTGCAAAACGGCCGTTTTGGTGCCTGCCTGATGGGTGAACCGGCGCTGGTGGCAGACTGCGTCAAGGCGATGCGCGATGTAGTCGATATTCCGGTGACGGTGAAGACCCGTATCGGCATCGACGATCAGGACTCCTACGAATTTCTGCAGGCTTTTATCGAACAGGTGCGCGATGCTGGTTGCGATACCTTCATCGTCCATGCCCGCAAGGCGTGGCTGAGTGGCCTGAGCCCCAAGGAGAACCGCGAGATCCCGCCCCTCGATTATCCCCGCGTCTATCGGGTCAAGCAGGATTACCCGGAGCTCACCATAGCTCTCAACGGCGGCGTCACCTCCATGGAGCAGACTCTGGAGCACCTGCAACACGTCGATGGCGTCATGATGGGGCGTGAAGCCTATCAGAACCCCTACATTCTGGCGCAGGTGGACAATCTGGTGTTCGGTCAGAACAACGCTGTGCCGAGCCGCCACGAGGTGGTGCGGATGATGCTGCCCTATATCGAGCAGGAGCTGGCCAAGGGCAACTACCTCTCCCACATGACCCGCCATATGCTGGGGCTGTTCCAGAACATGCAGGGGGCTCGCGCCTGGCGCCGTCACCTGAGTGAGAACGCCTGCAAACCGGGCGCCGGTATTCAGGTTGTGCTGGATGCCATGGCCAAAGTGCCGGAGTTTGCCAGCAGCGAGACGGCCGAATAAGCCAGTTGTGCCAAGGCAAGAGCAGCCAAAAAGCGCGTCTTGTGACGCGCTTTTTTGATCGCTGTCGCTTCAATATCTGAACTGGTTGATCAGCCGCGAGAGATCCTGCAGCCGCTCAACCAGCAGGGTGATGCCATCTAGCGCCTGCCTGCTGTTGTCGGCGGTGTGGCTGGCCAGCTGGTGGATCTGGTGTACCCCTTCATCGAGCGTCGCCGTGACGTCGGCCTGCTGACTCACCGCCTGGGCGATCTCGTCGCTGGTGCGGGTTACCTGCCCCAGCATCCGGTTGATCTGGGTGAGCACGTCGGCGGTGGTGCCCGCGTGCTGCTGGCAGCGCGCCGAGGTCTGCGCCCCTTGCGTCATCCCGTCCGACAGCTGTTGTGTAGTCTGTTGCAGCGCCTGGATCATCTCGTGGATCTCGCTGGTCGAGGCGCGAGTCTTCTGAGCCAGCGCCCTCACTTCATCCGCCACCACGGCAAAGCCGCGCCCCTGTTCGCCCGCCCGGGCGGCCTCGATGGCCGCATTGAGGGCGAGCAGGTTGGTCTGGTCGGCGATTTGACTGATCACCTCCAGAATACCGCTGATCTTCTGGCTGTCGCTGGTGAGCTGGGCCAGCACTGCGTGGTTGGCATCCAGCTCCTGATGGAGTTGGTTGACGGCGGAGCGGGTGGTCGCCAATGCTTGCAGCCCCTCGTCGGAGACCTGCTGTACCTCTATGACCAGATTGCTCGCCTCATGGGCACTGTGGGCCACATCCCGAATGGAGTGGCTCAGCTCGGTGATGGCGGTCGCCAGCTGCTCGCTGTGGGCGCGCTGCTGCTGTAGGTGGGTATCGATGGTCTGGATATTGCCCCGGTCATCTTCGGCTGCCTGCAGGATCTGCTGGTTGGTGTCGGCACTGCGCCCGACCACGGCCTTGAGCTCGGCCTGCTTCATCCGCAGGGCCAGCTCGACGGCCGCCAGGGTGTCGTGCCGTCGGGTGTAGAGCACCTGACAGAGGTGGGTTCCCTTGTCTTGATCGGCAAGGGTAAGCAGATGAGCCAGCCGTTGCTGCAATCGCCAGCCGTGGATTGCCTGTGCCAACAGCAACAAGGCGGTGGGCAGCAGCCATAACAGGTTGCCGGTGGCAAAGGTAGCAAGGGTGGTGAGCAACGCAGAAACGGAGAGCCAGAGGGTCAGCTGACCCGGTTCAATGTGACACCGGCTCAGCCAGGGGAGCGCTTTGCCGCTGCGCAGCAGGCCATAGAGCTGCTCGGCCCAGGCCACATCGCTGGCGGCGGGTTTGGTGCGCACCGACTGGAACTCGACGATCTCCTTCTGCGCATTGAGGATCGGGGTGACGTAAGCGTTTACCCAATAGAACTGATCGCTTTTGGCGCGGTTCTTGACCAGCCCCATCCAGCTTTTGCCCTGTCGCAGCCGCTGCCACATGTCGGCGAAGGCCGCTTTGGGCATGTCGAGGTGTCGCACCAGATTGTGGGGTACCCCTTCCATTTCGGCAGCACCATACCCGGCTACATCACAGAAGTGCTGGTTGGCATAGGTAATATGACTGGCGGGATCCGTGGTCGAGATGAGTGCGATGTTGTCGGGGAAGTGTATCTCCCCCTCCTGATGGGGTTTGGTCATGTGTCGTTCCTGAAAAAGCCAAATAACTGATAAATATATTTTTTATTGTCGTTCTCAGTTAATCATTCTAAGGCTCTTCAGTGACCCGAACTTGGCTTGGGTCAATTAATCAACACAATGAATTGATGAAGTGAGGGTCAGCTGGCCGGGGTGAAATCGTGAACTTCGCCGCTTCTCGGTTTAAAGCGCGGATCGCTATCTTTGTAGCTGCGCACCAGCTCCATTGTCTTGCAAAAGCTGGTCTGCTTGTCGTACTCCTGACGAGCCAACTCGATGGCCCGCTCGGCCCGGCGCCGCTCCATCTTGTCAGACTTGCGATCGCTGAACTGTTGCTGCTGGTGCAGCATCCAGCCGACAAACTCTTGCTGGCATTGGGATTCGCTATTGGCCTGCGCGGGCAGGGTCCACAACAACGAGAGCAGTATCAAATAACGCATGTCTGACTGGGTATTGAAGATTAATTGAACAGAAGGGGCGGCATTTTAGGCTGGAAATCGTGGTGTGAACAGTGTCAATAGCGAGGCCCTGCGGGGCCTCGCATCGTTGTGGCCGGTGTCAGTGTTTGACGAGGTAGAGTTGGCGGCTGTAGGCCACATCCTCCGGGTTGTTGATGGGGTAGCCCTTGAGCCATGGCTTGATGAGTCGGGCATTGGTGTACTGGTAGATGGGGGCGATGGGGGCCTGATCCAGCAGGAGCGCTTCCGCCTCGCCAAACAGCTTGCTGCGGCTGGCGGCATCCTGAGTGCTGGCAGCCTCTGCCAGCAGCTGGTCATAACGGGCATTGGCAAAGCCTGCCATATTGCCGCTGTGACGAGAGCCCCACAGGCCGAGGAATGCTGACGGGTCGTTGTAGTCGGCGACCCAGGATGAGCGGATCACCTCGAACTGACCGCTCTGGCGACTGTCGAGATAGGTTTTCCACTCCTGGTTGGTCAGCTCGACCTCGGCGCCCAGCTTCTGCTTCCACATGCTGGCAATCGCCAGTGCCATCTTCTTGTGAATTTCCGCGGTGTTGTAGAGCAGGGTCAGCTTGAGCGGCTTGTCCGGGCCGTAACCGGCCTCCTTGAGCAGGGCCTTGGCCTTGCTGTCCAGCTCCGGCTGGCTGCTGGTGGAGAGCAGGTTGGCGGTTGGGGTGAAGCTGGCGGTCACATCCGGAGTGAAGTGATAAGCCGGTTTCTCGCCAGTGCCGAGCACCTTGTCGGCGATCAGGGCGCGGTCGATGGAGTAGGAGAGCGCCTTGCGTACCCGCACATCGTTCAGTGGTGCCTGACGGATATTGAAGGCGTAGTAGTAGGTGCCGAGCTGGTCCGGGGTGTAGACCTCATTCGGGATCTGCTGCTTCAGCTTGTCGTACTGCTCCTTGGGGAAGGATTCGGTGATATGCAGATCGCCAGCCAGGTAGCGGTTGGTCGCCGCGCTCTCCTGATTGATCGGCATGAAGATCACCTTAGTCAATACGGTATGGGCCCGATCCCAGTAATAAGGGTTGGGGGTCAGCTCCAGCTTCTCGTTGACTACCCGGTTATTCAGCACAAAGGCACCATTGCCCACCAGTTTGCCGGGTTGGGTCCACTGGTTGCCGTACTGCTCGATGCTGGCTTGATGGAGCGGCGACAGGCTGGGGTGGCTCAGCAGGTTCAAGAAGTAGGGCACCGGCTGGGAGAGGGTCACCTGCAGGGTGTGGTCATCAAGGGCCTTGACCCCCAGCTCGCTGGCAGGCAATTTGCCAGCCACGATCTCGTCCACCTTGTCGAAACGGGCTAGTTGGGCAAACCAGGCGAAGGTGGCCGCCTCTTTTGGGTCGACCAGCTTGCGCCAGCCGTAGACGAAGTCGCCAGCCTTGACCGGATCGCCGTTGGACCAGCGCGCATCCGGGCGCAGATGGAAGGTAAAGAACTGGTTGCCCTTGTTCTCCCAGCTGGCCGCCACCCCGGCAACCGGTTTGCCATCCGGCCCCTGGGTCAGCAGCCCTTCGAACAGATCCCGCAGTACCTGCAACTCCGGCAGGCCGACCAGCTTGAGCGGGCTCAGGCTCGCAGGTTCATCCTTGAGGTGGCGAACGACAATCTGCTCGGCGGCGAGTTGTGTTCCGGCGGGAATATCGGCAGCCTGGACAGCAGCACAGCCCAGCAGGGCCAGCAAGGGGGTCCATCCTTTCATGGGTCGGATCCTTCAAATAGTGTGAAGCGGGGAGAAAACTCGGCGAGAAAATATCGCCGACAGATGGGAAATCATGATATCCCGTTTGCTGGTCTGACCGCCAGCATTCGACTCTCACTCCCAATCGGGGTAGAAGAGCGTTCCCGGCGTCTGTGCAGTTCAATGTGGTGAGGAGTGTCAAACGATGAAAGCATGGTTATTGCTGGCCTGTGTGTTGAGCCAGGGTGCCTGGGCGTTGGCCCCGTGCCAGAGCGACACGGCGGTGGGCAACTGGTGCGAGATCGGCATCGATGCCTTGCACCCGACCCAGGGGGGCGTCGGCCAGATCCAGGTCGATGAAACCCAGGCCACATTGGCTGGCATGAGCGCAAAGCAGCTCGACAAGTTGATGAAAAAGAAAGAGATCCCCGTGGTGATTGCGCCGGATGGCAGCTACTGGCTGGTGGACCGCCACCATCTCACCAAGGCGTTGTGGCAGCAGGGCGTCAAGGATGCCCGGGTCAAGGTGATTGGCCGTCTGCAGGATAAAGCCAACTTCTGGAGTCAGATGCAGAACAACCACTGGGCCTGGCTCAAGGATGAGAAGGGGCAGCCGCTGACCCCGGAGCAGTTGCCGAGCAGCATCGACAAGCTGCCTGATTACCCCTATCGCACCCTCGCCGGACTGCTGCAGAATGCGGGCTACTTTCGCAAGGACAAACAGGTCTATTTCGTCGAGTTTGCCTGGGCCAGCTGGCTCGGCAAGCAGATGCAATGGATGCCGGTGGACAGCGCCAATCTGGCGGCCCGCCTGCAACAGGCCAAACGGCTCGCCTGCGGCAGCGATGCCAGTGACTTGCCCGGTTATCCCGGCAAGCAGTGCAGCCTCAACCAGTCCAAAAGCGCGCAGTGAGTGGATGTGTGATGACGGCACCCTGAGCATGCCGGAGATAAAAGAGGGCGACCCCGGGGTCGCCCTTATGCTGTCAGCTACTGGTTAGCGGTGGTCACTCATGGCGCTCCGCCCAGTGGGCAGCCGCCTGTTCAAGCAGGGCGACGTCACCTTGCTGGATCAGCGGTAGCAGATCGTTGACCTGTTGATCCGGCCAATCCCACCAGGTGAGGGCCTGTAGCCGGGCAATCTCCTCCTCGCCAAAGCGCATCCGCACCACCCTGGCCGGGGTGCCCGCCACCATGGCATAGGGCGGCACATCCTGATTGACCAGCGAACGGGCGGCGATGATGGCGCCATCGCCGATGGTGACACCGGGCATGATCATCGCCTCCATGCCGATCCAGACATCGTTGCCGATGCGGGTATCACCTGCGGGGTGGTAGCTGCGCTTGAGCGCCGCCAGATCGGCGAACGGATAGGTGCTGATGAAGGCCGTGTTGTGGGTGTGGTTGCCGCCCATGATGATCTTTACCCCGGCGGCAATCTGCACATAGTCGCCGATATGGAGACGGTCGATATGCCAGAGCGGCTCCCAGCCGGTTTCCGGGCTGCGGCTGAAGGGATCGCCATGGAGGTAGCGCACCGCCACCTCTTCGAAGGGGCCATCCCAGGCACCCGAGTAGTAGCTGTGCTGCCCCTTGAGGCAGATATTGGGGTTGGTCACCGTCAGGTGCAGGTATTCGACCTGCGACCAGTGTTGGCAGGTGTTCATGTTGGTAATCCTTTGCTGAATGGATCGGATGGGTTGCGTTCGCTTGAGCGCAGCTAATAGATCCAGACCAGTACGCGGGGCACGCAGAGCAGGGAGCAGCCCAGCATCTGCGGGAGGCGTGGTCGCATTGTGGAGTGCTCCAAAGAAGGGGGGAGGGGCACGATCATAAGGTCGGGCGCCGGGTTTGCCAAGGTTGCGCAGAGATCCTGCACTAACCCTCTGGTTGATATTTATTCTCAATTAGCCATGATAACACTCCCACCATGACGGATTCGGGAGAGCGAAATGACACCGCAAAGTTGGCAACGATACATGCTGGAGGCGGAGCGTGCCTGGCAGGCCGGTTCGCTGGGGGCGGCGATCTGCTTTTATCAGCAGGCGCTGGGGGATGTTTACGAGATGACCCAGGTCGAGCTGACCGAACTGGCCACCATGCGGGTCGCCACCTGTCACCGGCTGGCCGACTTCTGGCGGGCGATGGATGAGCCGACTTATGAGCTGCGCTACCTGAAGCTCGCTTCCGAGCTGGTGACTGCGCTGGTGCCACAGTGCCCCAATCGGGAGTGCGAGGCACTGATCAGCGAGCTGGGTTGCTGTCGCGGCGCCCTGCTCGCCTTTCTCAAGCGCCACCCCAATCCGGAAATTGCCCGACTGATCCAGCTGCAGGACAAGGTACAGGGTTGCGAGCTGATCGGCCGTTTTCGTCTCAACTGACAGGCGTTGAGCGGCAGCTCAGCCCCGCCGTTTGAGTTTCTGGGCGATGCGTTGCTGCGCCTCTTCCCCTTGCAGTGCCTGGGCGAAGGCGCGCGCCTCCAGATCGATGACAAAGTGCACCGCTTGTTTAAGCTCCTGTTTCAGCAGCGCCTTGCTCTTTTGCAGCGCTCTGGGCGGTTTGGCCGCCAGCTTCAGTCCCTGCTCGCGGGCAAAGGGGAGCAATCCATCGGCCGCCACCACCTTGTTGGCCAGCCCGAGCCGCAGCGCCTCCTCTGCATCAATCGCCTCGGCCAGCAGCAACAGCTCGGCTGCCTTGAGGTGCCCCACCAGACGCGGCAGCAGCAGGCTGGAGGCGAACTCCGGCACCAGCCCCAGCTCGACAAAGGGAAGCTGCAAGCGGGCGTTATCCGCCAGATAGACCAGATCGCAGTGCAGCAGAATGGTGGTACCAATCCCCACCGCCGGGCCTGCAACGGCGGCGATCACGGGTTTGGGGAAGTCGGCAAGGGTGTGGAGGAACTGCAGTATGGGGTCGTCGGGCTCCAGAGAGCTCTTGCCCATAAAGTCGGCCAGATCATTGCCCGCGGTAAAGCAATCCTGCTGCCCCTGCAACAACAGGACATGCACCTCCTCATCGGCTGCCGCCTCTCGCAGCGCTGCCACCAGTTGCTTATAGAGCTCGGTATTGAGGGCGTTGCGCTTGTCGGGGCGGTTGAGGGTCAGGGTGAGCAAGCCATCCTGCTGCTCGGCAATGAGAATGGGGGCCATGTCTAAATCCTTGTTATTGAAAGGTGCAAAAAAGGTTGCTGCTGGGGTAACCTTGGCGCCGTTTAACAACATCATAAAAGGATTTCAACCATGTTTAAACGTGCGTTTTATTCTCTGCTGGTTCTGGGTATGACGGCGCCTGCACTGGCCAAGGTCGAGGCTGTAGACGGTTATGTTCGCCTGTTGCCGCCGGGCTCCCCCAACACTGCCGCCTTTATGGTGCTGAAGAATGACGCCGACCAGCCGGTCAAGCTGGTGGCGGCGGCTTCTGCTGCGGCCGGGCGTGCCGAGCTGCACACCCACCTGCACGAAAATGGCGTGATGAAGATGCGTCAGGTCGAGAATATCGAGATCCCGGCCAAGGGCGAAGCGGTGCTCAAGCCGGGCAGCCTGCACATCATGCTGTTCGAGGTGGGCACGCTCTCCGAGCAGACCCCTTTCCCGCTCACCCTCACCATGGATGATGGTCAGAAGCTGGATCTGTCACTGCCGGTGAAGCCGATTGAGCCGATGGCCGAGATGAAGCATATGAAGCACTGACATTTGTCGTCGTTTGTTCAGGATTGACGCTGGGTATTTTGGCTGCACCGAGTAAAATAGTGCTCTTTTCCATGTATGCAAGAGGAAGTGACGTAATGAAAAAGACGCTGATTGCCGGTTTTGTGCTGGTTCTGTGCAGCCAGAGTGCCATGGCCGCTGACGACTGGCGTTTTGCCGCCGGTGCCGACGTATGGGCCGCCAAGGGCAGTGGTCAGGCTTATGGCACCAGTGCTGATGGCAGCTATGACGACAGCTACAACTGGAACGGCTATCTGCAACTGGAACACGGCATCATCTTCCTGCCGAACGCCAAGTTTGAAGTCTCCGATTTCAGTACCTCCGGCGGCAACTTCAAGAACGATCTGACTGCCTACGATCTGAGCCTCTACTACCGTCTGTTCAACAACGATCTGTTCAAGATCGATCTGGGTATGACCGGCCGTCACTACGATGGCGAGCAGGTCTACTTCGGTCGCAAGGGTTATGACGAAGATACCCTGATGGCCTATGCCGGCAGTGAAGTGAAGATCCCGGGCACCGGCATCGCCTTCTTCGGCGATCTGCGTACTCACGATGCGGACAACTATGACTACCGTCTGGGTGGTTCCTACAAGTTCTCTTCCATGCCGATCAAGCTGCGTGCCGGCTGGCGTGAAGCCAAGGTCGACTTCGCCAATATCGACCAGTCTGTCGATGGCTGGTTCATGGGTGGCGAATTCACTTTCTAATCTGACGTTGTCTGACAACGGGGGTGATATTCTTCGCCAACATCTATCAGAGCATTCTGTCGATGGATGGTTCATGGGCGATGAATTCACTTTCTAATCTGGCGTTGTCTGACAACGGGGGTGATATTCTTCGCCAACATCTATCAGAGCATTCTGTCGATGGATGGTTCATGGGCGATGAGTTCACTTTCTAATCTGACCGTCGACTGACGACGAGGAGCGATAATGGGCCACATCATAGTGACAGGTGCCGGTTCCGGTCTTGGCCGTGCGCTGACCATAGGTCTGGTTGAGCGGGGCCATCAGGTCTCCATGATGGGGCGCCGTTATCAGCGACTGCAGGAGCAGGAACAACTGCTCGGCAGCGCGGTGATCGGCATCGCGGCCGATCTGGCGCACCATGAAGAGGTCGACGTCGCCTTTGCCGCTGCCGTCGAGTGGGGTGGTCTGCCCGACATGGTGATCCACTGCGCCGGGGTGGGCGAGTTTGGCCCGGTCGGTGTCTACACCGCTGAACAGATCCGCCGGGTGGTGGAGAGCAATCTCATCTCCACCATTCTGGTGGCCCAGCAGACGGTGCGGCTTATCGGGGAGAAAGGCGGAGTGCTGGCCAATGTGCTCTCCTCCGCCGCGCAGGTGGGCAAGGCCAACGAGAGCCTCTACTGCGCCTCCAAATGGGGAATGCGCGGCTTTCTCGAATCCTTGCGCGCCGAGCTGAAAGGCTCGCCACTACGGCTGGTCAACCTCTACCCGAGCGGGATCCGCAGCGAATTCTGGGACAACTCGGATCACGTGGACCCGAGCGGCTTCATGACCCCGGAAGATGCGGCGGCCTATATGCTCGACGCGCTGGAAGCCAGAAGCAGCTGCCACGTGACCGACCTCTTTATCGGTCGCAATCCCTGAGGCTAAGCCAGCCATCCGGTTGCCGTCGTCCGCACACAGAAACAAAAAGCGCGCCAAATGGCGCGCTTTTTTATATCGGGAAGAGGGCGGAATTAACGGCCCAGCTTGGCCTTGAGCATGGCGATGATGTCGCTGATGGCCACTTCCTGCTTCTCGCCGGTGCGGCGGCACTTGTACTCCACCACGCCGTTGTCCAGACCGCGATCGCCGATGACGATGGCGTGCGGGATGCCCAGCAGCTCCATGTCGGCGAACATTACGCCCGGGCGCTCTTTACGGTCGTCGAACAGCACGTCCACACCGGCCGCTTTCAGCTCGGCGTAGAACTGTTGTGCCTGCTCGGCCACGCGCTCGGACTTGTGCATGTTCATCGGCACGATGGCCACTTCGAACGGAGCGATGGCGTCCGGCCAGATGATGCCGTACTGGTCGTTGTTCTGCTCGATGGCAGCGGCCACCAGACGGGAAACCCCGATCCCGTAGCAACCCATCTCCATGGTGACGGACTTGCCAGCTTCGTTCAGCACGCTCGCCTTCATCGCTTCGGAGTACTTGGTACCCAGCTGGAAGATGTGGCCCACTTCGATACCGCGCTTGAGCAGCAGCTTGCCCTGGCCGCACGGGCTCGGGTCGCCTTCCACCACGTTGCGCAGGTCGGCAACTTCGTAAGCGGTGATGTCGCGATCCCAGTTGGCACCGGTCAGGTGGAAGCCGGTTTCGTTGGCGCCGCAGACGAAGTCCGCCAGATGGGCAGCGCTGCGATCGACGATGATGCGACCGGCAAAGCCGACCGGGCCGATGGAGCCTGCGTCGCAACCGGCGGCAGCTTTGATCTGCTCGTCGTTGGCGAAGGTCAGCGGGTTAGCCACGCCAGCCAGTTTCTCTGCCTTGATTTCGTTCAGCTCGTGGTCGCCACGCAGTACCAGCGCAATAACGGCCTGCTTGCCGTGCTCATCTTCCTCTGCCAGTACCAGCAGGGTTTTGGCGATGGCGGTCGGTGCCACGTTCAGGAAAGCGGCCACTTCGTCGATGGTGTGAACATTCGGGGTGGCAACCTTGGTCAGGGCTGCGGTGGCGGCAGGGCGCTCACCAGCCGGTGCCAGTGCTTCGGCCATCTCGATGTTGGCGGCGTAATCGGAGCTGTCGGAGAAGGCGATCAAGTCTTCACCGCTCTCGGCCAGCACCTGGAATTCGTGGGAACCGGTACCCCCGATGGAGCCGGTATCGGCCTGCACCGGACGGAAGTTCAGGCCCATGCGGGTGAACGCCTTGCAGTAGGCGGCGTGCATCTTCTCGTAGGTATCGACCAGAGATTCCTTGTCGATGTGGAAGGAGTAGGCATCCTTCATCAGGAATTCGCGGCCGCGCATCACGCCGAAACGGGGGCGCACTTCGTCGCGGAACTTGGTCTGGATCTGGTAGAGGTTGAGCGGCAGCTGCTTGTAGCTGTTCACTTCGTAACGTACCAGCGCAGTGATCACCTCTTCGTGGGTCGGGCCCAGCACAAAGGGACGGTTGTGACGGTCGGTCAGACGGCACAGCTCGGGACCGTAGTCATCCCAGCGGCCGGACTCCTGCCACAGCTCGGCGGGTTGTACCACCGGCATGGAGACTTCGACGGCACCAGCATTGTTCATCTCTTCGCGAACAATGTTCTCGATTTTCTTCAGTACCCGCAGACCGGTTGGCAACCAGGCATACATGCCGGAGGCCAGTTTACGGATCATCCCGGCGCGCAGCATCAGCTGGTGGCTGACAACTTCAGCGTCGGAGGGGGTTTCCTTGAGAGTGGAAAGCAGATATTGGCTGGTACGCATCGCGGTAGACCTTAGCTAGAACGGGCGCGGGGCCCAGGATAATTTCAAGGGCGGAATTTTAACAGGCTGGGCGTTGCGGCCCAAGGGCTAAATTTGCCGCAACCCGAAAGGTGGCCACGCCCGGCAGATGGCCAGGGGCAATGACCATTGCAACAAGCAGGCTTTTTATGCCTGCAATTTGGCCGGATCTCCGCTAAACTCTGCCACCTTTTCTCGATGGGCATGGCTTTTCCGCGTTCATCACCCCCCATTTTTAGTACTTTTGGAGCCGCTCATGCCGTTAGTGGGACATCAACACCAGATCGAGATCCTGGAACTGACCGACAAAGGAGATGGCAAAGGACGCCTGTTCGATCGCCCCCTGTTTGTCGAAGGTCTGCTGCCCGGTGAGCAGGCGCTGGTGGAGCTGACCGAGGTCAAGCCGAACTATCTGCACGGCAAGGTCGCCGAGCTGCTCCAGCCCTCTGCCGATCGGGTTGCCGATTTCTGCCCCAACACCGAGTGCGGTGGCTGTCAGGTACGTCCGCTGGCCTATCCGGCCCAGCTCAAGCTCAAGCAGGCCCTGGTGCAGAGCGCACTGGAACAGGTCGGGCTGGGTGACACTCCGGTCAAGGATATCCTTGGCATGGAGAGCCCGTTCGCCTATCGCAACAAGGCGCAATATGCGGTGCGTGGCTGTGACGCCGGTGCCGAGATCGGTTTTTATCGCAAGCACTCCCACGATCTCATCACCGCCGATGACTGTGCGGTGCAGGATCCGCTGCACGTCGAGCTCAACGCCCGGGTGCGCAACTGGATGCGCGCGCATGACATCGCCGCCTATGACGAAGTAAACCACAGCGGCTGCGTGCGCAACCTGATGACCCGCAAGGGCTTCAAGAGCGGCGAGCTGATGGTGGTGCTGGTCACTTTGGGCGAGGAGTTACCGTTCGAAGCCGAGCTGCTGGCAGCCCTGAGCGATCTGCCGGTCACTACCCTGGTGCAGAACATCAACGATGAGCGCACCAACCGCATTCTGGGTGCCACCAACCGGGTGCTGCTCGGCGAAGGGGTGATCCGCGACAAGATCCACGAACTCGAGTTCGAGATCTCGCCGCTCTCCTTCTTCCAGAACAACCCGACCCAGACCGATGTGCTCTACTCCAGCGCCCTCGAGTATGCCGAGCTGACCGGTAACGAGACGGTGTTCGACATCTATTGCGGTATCGGCACCATCTCCCTGTTCCTGGCTGGCAAGGCCGCCAAGGTCGTCGGGATCGAGTCGGTGGAGAGCGCCATCAGCGATGCCCGCCGCAACGCTGCCCTCAACGGCATCGAGCACACCGAATTCCACGTCGGCAAGGCGGAGCAGCTGATGCCCGAGCTGCACGCTCAGGACGTGACCGCTGATGTGGTGGTAATGGACCCGCCCCGCAAAGGCTGTGACAAGGCGGTACTGCAGACCCTGGTCGCCATGGCGCCCCGTCGTCTGGTCTATGTCTCCTGCAACCCGCAGACCCTGGCCCGTGATCTCGCCTGGCTGGTTAAACAGGGCTTCGTGCTGGACGAGGTGCAGCCGGTCGATATGTTCCCGCACTCCATGCATGTGGAAGCGGTAGCCCGCCTGAGCCTGCCCGCCAAGGCATAAGTCGCCCCCGACTCTTGCCCATAAAAAACGACGCCAGCTGGCGTCGTTTTTTTATCTCTGCAATCGGGGGATGGCCAGTTAGCTGGCGCTCTGGCGCACCTCGGCGGCGATCTGGTCGAGCAGCTGTTGCCAGCCCTGACCCAGCTCGTTCACCAGTGCGTTGTAGCCATCGGCCGGCAGTACTCGCTCCTGACGGAAGGGAGCATCGCGCAGCACTGTGCCATCTTCCGCCAGCAGGCGCCAGCGGCCGCTCAGCACGGCACTGCCGTCATGACGGCCCTGAAAGCGCTCCACCAGAATGGTCAGCACCGGCCCCTTGCGGGCGCCATCCTGCCGCACCACCCAGCCCGGCAGGCGGGTGGAGAGGCCATTGAGGGTGAGCTGGTTGAGCTGATCGTCCAGCGCACCGGCCCAGCGATGGTACTCGGTGAAGTGGAGCTCTTGTCCTTCCAGCTGATAGACCAGGCTGATCCGGTCGAGCTGGCTGGCCAGCGCCACCGGGCGCAGCACCAGCTGGTGCTGCGGTTTGGCCGGGGCCGTTACGGGTTGCTGGCTGTCGGCATCGAGCGAGTAGTAGTGCAGGCTTGGCTGGCTGCTGCAACCCGCCAGCAGGCCCAGCAGGGCCAGCGTCAGGATCTCTTTTTTCATTGTTTGCCTCGCTTGGGCTCAGGGTCCGATGGATGCGCGCGATCGAAGATCAGCGAGCTGGGCTGCTCGTTGAGGGAGTGCACCAGCGGCTGCAGTTCGCGCATCAACTGATTGAGGGTCTGCACCGACTGGCGCAGGTCCTGATTGGTCTGCGACTGGGCATCATAGGCCTGCAAGGTCTCCTGCAACTGCTTGAGGCTCTCGTTGAGCGAGGCCGGCAGCTGCTGGGTGGAATCCTTGGCAGTGAGCTTGTTCAGGTTGGCGCTGACTGCACTGATGTTCTTCAGGGTGCCATCCAGGGTGGTGAGTGACCCGTTGACCTTGGTCAGGGTGGTCGCCATGTCCATGTCGACAAACTTGTCGAGGATGAGGTTCACCTTGCGCTCGATCTGATCCAGCCCGCCCTGCACGGTGGGGAAGACCTGATAACCGGCCAGCTTGGCCTGTTCGAAACGTGGCGCGTCCGGATAGAAGTTGAGGTCGATGATCTTGCCGCCGGTCAGCAGGCTTGAGGTCTTGAGGCTGGCACGCAACCCCTCCTTGAACTGCTTGCCGAACAGGGCACGCCATTGATCCTTCTCCGCCTTGGCATAGCGGTGGGAGAGGCGCTGTACCTCGATGCGAGCCAGCACCGGGATCTGGCGGCTCTTGAAGATCTGCACGCCCTTGTCCTCGATGAGGTAGGGGGCGGAGATGACGGTACCGACCCGAATGCCGCGATACTGCACCGCCGCGCCCGGGTGCAAGCCACCCACGTTGTCATCGAACAGGAATACGTAGTCGATGAACTGATCCAGACTACCGGCCAGCACGCTCGCCTCATCCTGGAACAGGGTGAACCCTTCCATCTGTTTGACCGGCTCGCCAGGCGCCCAGCCGGGTGGCAGACCCATGGTGATGCCGCCATCGATCAGGCTCTCCAGCGAATCCATCTTCACCTTCATCCCCTCGCTGCTCATGGAGACCTCGAAGCCTGGGGTCATCCAGAAGCGGGAGTTGCTGCTCACCAGAATGTCATAGGGGGCGTGGATGAAGATTTGATACTGCATCTCGCTCTTTTCCGGCAGGAACTTCGCCTCTTCCACCTGACCTATGGTGAAGCCCTGATAGTTGATGGGGGAGCCTTCTCCCAGCGCGCGAGTGTCGCGGCTGCTGAGGGTGAGACGCAGCCCCTTGGCATCGAGGGAGGCGAGCGGCGGTTTGTCGAGCATGGCGTATTCGTCCCGCGCCCGACCTTTCTTGCCGGGGGCGAGCTCGATATAGGCGCCGGAGAGCAGGGTGCTCAGACCCGATACCCCTTCACGGCCCACTCTGGGCTTGACCACCCAGAACTGGCTGTCACCGCGCAGCATGCCGGAGGCAGCATTAGTCAGCCGTCCTTTCAGCACGGCATGGCTATAGTCATCGCTCAGCTCGACGGCCTCGATGCGGCCGACGTCCACTTCGCGGGAGCGGATCACCGTCTTGCCAGCGACTATGCCCTCGGCAGTGGCGACTGTCAGGGTGAAACTGGGGCCCTGGGAGTACCAGTGCTGGAACAGCATCCAGAGACCGATGAACAGCGCCAGCAGGGGCACCATCCAGATTGCGGCGGCAGAGCTCAGAAAGTCAGAGCCCGGTTTCCACCTTTTTTTACGCTCACTCACGTTCGCGTTCTCCTTGTTGTAAATCCCAGATCAGGCGGGAGTCGAAACTCATGGCGGCGACCATGGTGATCAGCACCACACCTGCAAATGCGACGGCCGCAGGGCCGGGATAGATGGTCATCAGATTGTCGAGTCGGATCAGGCCCGCCAGAATGGCCACCACGAAGACGTCGATCATCGACCAGCGTCCGACAAATTCGGTCATGCGATAGAGTTTTAGCTTGCCGAGTGGGGAGGGGACATTGCCGCGCTGCACCATATAGCAAAGCCAGAATAGCGCCAGTATTTTCACCAGCGGAACCACCACGCTGGCGAAAAAGATCACGGCGGCAATTGGGTAGGAGCCCATGGCCCAGAGCAGTACCACACCACCGAGGATGGTAGAGGGGCTGTCATCACCGAGAAACACCGTATCCATGATGGGATAGACGTTGGCCGGAATGTAGAGAATGGCGGAGGTAAACAGCAGCGCCCAGGTGCGGTTCAGGCCGCCCGGCTTGCGCGCATGCAGCTTGCCGCCGCAGCGGGAGCAGCTGTGGCTGCCCACCTCGCTCAGGGCGCCACAGATATGGCAGCCCACCAGACCTGATTCCAGCGCACCCGCTTCCGGGTCGATATCCCGCGCCTCGGTCGGGCCGAACAGCCGCTGCCACAGCCACATCTGATCCAGTGAGGAGATCATCTTGATGAGCAGCACCGTGTAACCGACGAAAGCCCAGAACGACAGCCCCATCTTGATGTCGGCCATCCCCATCAGCTTGACCAGCGAGATGAGCACCCCCACCAGAAAGACATCCACCATCAGCCAGGGTTTGATCCGACAGAGCAGACGGCCGAGGGAGCGCAGGGCATTGCTGTGCAGATCTTTATCGACCCGCCACAGCACCAGCATGATGGATCCCATATAAACCAGTGGCAGGCCGATCAGGGTCAGGCTCAGTACCGCGCCGAGAAACAGATAGCCCTCATCAACCAGGGTGGTGATGCTCTGCAGAAAAGTCATCTCCTGGCCCACCCCTTTGGCCGAGAAGGACATAAAGGTAAAGGCATTGGCGAGCACGAACATGATGAGTGCCGCAAACCCGTAGGAGATCGGCAGCAACTCCTGCTGTGGCAGGTGGCGACTCAGGGTGTGTCCACAACGGGGGCAGCAGCTGGCCTGTCCCACCTCGAGCGGAGTGGCCGGGATCAGCAGGTCACACTCTTCGCAGGCAGTGGCATCATGGACATAGGTGGTGTGGTGTTGGTGTGAAACCGGATGCAAGATAAAACCCCAGATAAGGCCCGTGGTAGAGCCAGAGCTGGCGATTATCGCAGTTGTGCCGGTCAGCGACCAGCCCCCGGAGGCCGCTATTGCTGGCTGGAGTGAGAATGACTTTGACAAGCCAGTGCCCATTTAGCACAATCAAACGCCACTTTTTTTCCGCGGGACAATAATTTATGACAACTGAATCCCCCAGCTACTCCACGATTGAGCAAGCCTTCTCCCTCGGGAACGGGCAAGATTCTGCCCTCAACTGGTTGCGCAAGAACCGCAGCCAGGTCGCTATTTTTCTGGTGAGCGGCATCAAGCTGGAAGGCACTATCAGCGGGTTCGACCAGTACAGCGTGCTGCTGACCGATGCTCATGGTAACCAGCAGCTGGTCTACAAGGCCAAGATCTCCACCATCGCCATGCACACCGGCCGTCCGCAGGTGAATATCCAGCGTGCTCGCAAGCCGCGTGTTTCCATGGCGCCGCGCCCCCACGGTGCGCCGGGTCGTTATGACGACAATCAGGGCGGCGGCAACAACGAGTAATCGTCTGCCTCGCACTCCCCGTTGGCGCGCCCTGCGTCAGCGGCTGACGGAACCTGCTCTCATTTTCATTCATGTCCCGTATGAGAGCCGGGTCCGGTTATCGCCCCTTGCAGGGCGATATTTTTTTCCGCACTACGCCGTTATGCCGACCGGTTGACCCTCTTTGACCATGCAGGTCTGCATACCCGCCGCTTCTCCGGCCTGTACCCCGATACCGGTATCTTCAAATACCAGACAGCCTGATGGCTCGACCCCCAGCTTGCTGGCGACCAGCAGGAAGGTGTCCGGATTGGGCTTGTGCAGCTCCACATCGTCTGCGGTGACCACCACAGAGAAGTAGCGATCCAGCCCGGTGTTGCGCAGCACAGCCTCGGCGTTGACGCGAGGCGAGCCGGTGCCGATCCCCATCGGGATGACGCCATGATAGCGC
>NZ_CAWNZT010000091.1:27404-43044 GCF_963878965.1 Aeromonas sp. HMWF015
GGCCGGAAACACGGTCGCCTTGTGCAGGTTGGCCACATAGTGGGCGGTCTTGCAGCGGGTGACTTCGAGGGGATCGAGGGGGATTTGCTGCTCCTGTGCCACCAGCAGCGCGATCTTGCGGCTCGGCATGCCACCCAGCTCATAGAACCAGTCGGCATCGAAGTGAAAGCCAAACTCGCGGGCGGTGTGTTCCCAGGCTGCGAGGTGCAGCGGCATGGAGTCGACCAGGGTGCCATCAAGGTCAAAGACCAGGCCTTGGAATCCGGAAAGCGTCATGGTGCGGGTCAGTCTCTGAAAAAAGGGAACCCATTCTAGCCAGTGGCTCCCCGCCTCGCCATCACCTAGCTGGTGAGAAACGCTTGCCCCCACATTTGTGACTGAAAATAGACGGGGGTGAGCTGGGCCGGATCGAGTTGATATTTGGGGGCAAGCTGTTCCAGCAGGGCCCAGTTACCCTGTTCATAGGTGCTGACCAGCTGAAATAGATGAAAGAGTGGCCCTTCGTGCAGTTCGATGGCGCGCTGCACGCTCTTGGGCAGGTGGGCCATCAGCGGTTCCGACAGCAGGGAGCCATCGAGCACCAGTCCCACCAGAAAGGCCCAGCTTGCCTCTGCTTTACCGAGGGCGGTGAGGGCAATCAACTCGCAGAAGCGGCCGCGGGCGATGGCCATGCGGGTGCAGGCCTCCGGCATGTGCTGGCTTACCCGGGCCAGACCGTTGATCAGTACGAACTTGCGGATCTCCTGCTCCCCCAGATAGGAGAGGGCACGGGGCACCGAGGTGATGGGGGCGGCATGATCGAAGCCGGGGGCGTTGACGTAGGTGAGCAGCAGGCCGGGCAGCCAGGCATCCTGCTCCAGCAGGCGGGCTACCTGAGCGAAGGAGAACTCTTCGTGGCAGATGAGCTGAAGGATCTGCTGTACCAGCGCCATATCGGGCTGGTTGGCCCGCTGATTGACCAACTCCGGACGGGCGAGAAAGCCGCCGGCAAAGAAGTCGACCCCCGCCTCCCGCAGTGGGAGAAAATCCGCCCAGGTTTCGATGTTCAGCGCCATCCGCTTGTGTTCGGTGGGCTGGCAGATCCCCTCTTCCCCCATCCAGTACACCAGCAGGCGGCTGGCGCCGAGCCAGCGTGGATCCCGGTTGGCGCCGTGCACCGCCAGTCTGCGCCGGCTGTCGCGCCACTGCTCCAGCACCGGGAACGAGTTGGGCTGGCGTTCGCTGGAGGCTTCAACCAGCGGGATCGCGTCCTGATCCAGCAGCAGGGGACGCTGTTCATCGAGCTGTTCGTGGGTGAAGGGCACCAGATATTGACGCCCCTGTGCCAGCAGGCGGCAATGTTGCGCCAGTGAAGGCCATTCGGCCGGTGAGCTGAGCTGATAGTCGATGCCGTAGGCCACCAGAGCCAGGCGACGATTGAAGATAGGGTAGCGACGCAACAGCATGGGATCACCGATAGGCCAGAGTGCGGGCCCTCCCTTGTGACTTGGCGTGGTAGAGCGCCTGGTCAGCCTGTTCGGTCAGGGTCTGCCATGCTCCGTCCTGGGAGGGAACCAGATAGCTAAAGCCTATGCTAACCGTAATGAAATCAGCAACCCGCGAGGCGGGATGGGGCATTTTCAAGCGGGCAAGACCATCGTGGATCCGTCCGGCCAGCTGTTCGGCCTCACCGGGTTGGGGGGCGCAGAGCAGAATGACGAACTCCTCCCCGCCGTAACGGGCGACCAGATTGGTACAGCGCCGCTCTGCATCCCGCAGCACATGGGCCACCTGTTGCAGGCAGAGATCCCCCTTGGCATGGCCGAAGTGGTCGTTGTAGGCCTTGAACTCGTCGACGTCGATCATCAATACCGCCAGCAGGTTCTGGGTGCGTCGTGCCCACTCCCACTCCCGCTGCATGGTGATGTCCCACTGGCGCCGGTTGGCGATGCCGGTGAGGGGATCTTCCAGCGACAGCAGGGAGAGGCGGTGATTGGCCTCCTCCAGCGCACGGTTGGTCTCGGCCAGCTGCATGGTGCGCTCGGCGACCCGGGCCTCCAGCTGGCGGTTGAGGGTTTCCAGCTGCTCCTGAGTGCGCTGGCGGATCAGCAGTTGCGACAGGATGGCAGCGTACTGTTTGAAGATCTCGCTCTGATAGGCTTTGAGCGGACGGTGCCAGAGCAGGTTGTCGGCGGCGATCCAGCCGATGGGGGTGGTGCCATCCCACAGCGATACCATGGCGTTCCAGCCACGGCCCACCTGCTGCTTTTCGTAGTAGAGGGGGGTATCTTCCATCACCAGCACGTAATCCTTGCGCCTGAGCGCCTCTTGCACCGTTGGGTGATCCGGAATGGGGCTGATGAAGTTGTGTTCATCCATCAGCTCGCCCTCTTCGCTGGTGCCCCAGGTGCCGCGCATGGTCTTGCCATCGGGTTCGATCAGGAAGATGGCGACCCGATCGAATTGCAGCTCCTTGCGGGCCAGCAACACGGCATCCCGCAGCAGATCGTTCTCGCTGCGACTGCGGGAGAGGGTGACGCTGACCATGTGCAGCGCCTGCAACATGGTGAGGAAGGAGCCCTGCAGTGCCTGACTCTGTACCAGATCGGTCTGGGTATGGAGCCGCTGGTCACGCTCCTGATTGACCTGGCTGGAGAGCAGGTGATTACTGAGCTCGGCCGTCAGATAGTGAATAAGGAGCTGGATACCCTGACGCTGGTGGGAGGAGAGGCGGTCGATGCGGCGGCGGGTCTCCAGATAGATGACCCCTTCCAGTTTCATGTGACGCTTGAGAGGGAAACAGGCGCGTAACTGCGGCTGGGCGGGCTCCACATTTTCGCCGGGATCCGGCGGTGGCTGGAGCTGCTCGATCACCAGTTGTCCCTTCTCCATTGCCTTGTCGATCAGGTGGTGGGGTAGGGTCAGTTGACCGAGATGGGCGAGATCTAGCGTGGTCAGCCCCTGATCGAGCTGAAAGCTGTAGAGCTGCGGTTCGGGGGCTTTCAGCCAGAGGTAGAGGCGTTCGGCATCGGTCTTTTCACGGATGGTGGCGAGGCTCACTTCGCATAACTGAGCGAAGTTGGTGAAGTGTTCCGGGTCCCATTCCTGCATGCCAATATCCCTTGGATTGTACCCAAGCGAGTATAGACATATTTCTCCTTGATTAATATGTCAGAAAGGAGAGGCAGCGCACATAACGGTTGCTTTCAGCCCTGCTGGTGGAGACATTCACTGCGTTCTCTGCCAATCGTGGATAGAACTGTGTGCCATAACGGTATATATGGCTGCTTGTAGGGCTGGATGCCGGGCAAAAAAGAGCCCGCACGATGGCGGGCTCTCTGACAGATCAGATGATTCTGCGTGGCTTATTCTGCCTTGGGGGCAGTTTCAGCGGGCGTTTCACTGCTATCGGCTGGCGCACTCTCGGCCGCCGGGGCTTCCGGTGCCGGGCCCGGCACCAACTCCACCGCCGGCTTGGCGATAAGGGAGCGGGTCTCTTCCACCGCTTCGGTCAGCTTCACCTCGATGATCTGGCCGAGCTCGTAGACCACCTCGGTCTTGTCCAGATAGACGCGGCCGTTGTCCCAGTTGCACTCCAGTCGATCCTTGTTGTCGAGAATATGGCGAGCAGGCAGGAAGACCACTGCGCCGTTCTCCTGCAGACGCAGCTTGAGACCGGCACGCATCACGTCGATGATTTCGGCATTGAACACCTGATCGGTGCCAGCCGCGGCTTTCAGGTAGCGAACATAGAGCCAGTCGCCGATGTCACGCTCCACCATGCGGTGCAGGCGGCGGCAGGCGGTCAGATGCTCTGTGAGCTCCTGACTCGGGCGCTCACCCGGGGTCTTGCCGGCGATGACGGCTTTGAGCAGACGATGGTTGACCATGTCGCCGTATTTACGGATCGGGGAGGTCCAGGTGGCGTAAGCATCCAGACCCAGACCGTAATGGGCGCCCGGTTCGGAGGACATCAGCGCATAGCTCTGGAAGCGGCGGATCTTGCCATCCAGCCAGCGGGTGTCGAGGTTGTCGATCCAGCGGCGCAGGGCGCAGAAGCCGGAGAGGCTGGCGATCTCGTCGCGCTCGAACGGGGCTTCGGCACTCTTCAGCAGGTCGATGGCGCCGTCGAGGGACTCTTCGTCAAAGCCGGTGTGGACGTTGAAGATGCCGTAACCGACGCTCTTGCCCAGCACGCGACCGGCGCAGATGTTGGCGGCGATCATCGACTCTTCCACCATGCGGTTGGCGATGCGGCGCGGCTCGATGTGGATGGCCAGCACTTCGCCATTCTCGCCCAGCTCGAAGTCGTAGTCGGGACGATCCGGGAACACCAGGGCATGCTCGGTTCGCCACGCGATGCGTGCCTCGGTCATTGCCTTCATCAGCGGCAGCTGGGCCAGTACGCCTGCGTCGATGGACAGCTCTTTGCCATGCTCGGCCCAGTCGGAGACGTCGTCATAGTTGAGGCGGGCGTGGGAGCAGATGCGGGCAGCGAAGAACTCGGTCTCCTCCAGCAGCAGACCGTCTTCGGCGATGAGCAGACGGGCACACAGGGTGTTGCGCTCCTCACCCTCTTTCAGGGAGCAGAGCTCGTCGGAGAGGGTGCGCGGGATCATCGGCACGTTGCGGCCCGGCATGTAGACGGTAAAGGCGCGCTGGGCGGCCTCTTTGTCCAGCTCGCTCCCTTCGGCCACATAGGCGGTCGGGTCGGCGATGGCGACCAGCAGCTCCCAGCCGTTCTCCAGCTTGGTGATGGCCAGCGCATCGTCCATGTCCTTGGTCTTGGCACCGTCGATGGTGAAGAAAGGCACCTTGGTCAGGTCACGACGGGGTAGCTCCTCCTCTTCGATCACCTTCCACTCTGGCAGATCAGCCGGTTCGACCTGGGCCAGGTTGTGGCGCGCCAGCACCACCCACCAGGGCACGTTGTGATCTTCCTGTGCGGCGATCTTCTGGGTGATCTCGGCAGAGAAGTTGCCGTCAACCAGCGCATGGCGCTTGAGGGTGGCGACCACCCAGTCCCCTTCCTTGAACTCTTTCTCATCCAGACCCTTCTTGACGCGGGCCTTGATGGCATCCTTGATCAGCGGGTGGTCGGCGACCACGTTGAGGCGGTCGCGGAACATCTTGACCCGGGCCACGAAGCGGGTGACGGACTGCTCCAGCAGGGCATCCGGCTCGGCCACTTCCTTCTCTTTTTCGGTGCGGATCAGGGCGCTCACCCGGTCACCGTGCATCACCTTCTTCATGTAGGGAGGCGGCACGAAATAGCTGGTCTTCTCATCGACTTCCAGAAAGCCGAAGCCCCGGTCCGAGGCGCGGATCACACCCTCTTTCTTCGGGATGTTTTCGCGGATTTGTTGCTTGAGCTGGGCCAGCAGCGGATTGTCTTGGAACATAAGTGAGGAACCTGAAGTGAAAACCTGGGTGGAGACCTGATGAAGGATCGCCCAGCACTATACGTTTTTAGTCCTGCAAAGCCAAGGTGAATGGCCTGCTCAGCGTGGTTTCAACTGCGATCTGGCATGGTCGATAAGGCGTTGGGAGAGCTGCTTGTGAACCCCTTTTTCTAGTACCCAGCGGTGCCAGTAGAGGCGTTCCGTCAGGACGTGGTCGGGACTGAGGTTGAGTAGTGACCCGTCAGCCAGCTGGCCTCTGATTTGCAATTCGGGAATGAGGCAGTAGGCCAACCCCTGTTCGGCCATGGCGACGAAGGCCTCTGACGAGTGGACCGTATGGCAGGGATAACCGCCCGGCTCCAGTCCGAAGTGTTCTCTCATAAAGCTCACATGCATGTCATCGCGCTGATCGAACGCCACCGCCGGTGCCTTGGCCAGCGCCTCACGGGTCAGGCCGTGAGGGAAGTGGCGGGCTACGAAGGCGGGGCTGGCGGTAAGCAGATAGTTCATCTCACCGAGCTCATCGACGCAGCAACCCGCTAGCGGTTGGGGATGCAGGCTGACTGCGCCAAAGGCCTGACCCTCGCGGACCTTGTCGAGGGTGCGGCTCTCGTCATCGACCAGCAGGTTGAGTTCGATGGGGTGCTGTTTCAACAAGGGGGCAATGGCGGGCAAAAACCAAGTGGCCAGGCTGTCGGCGTTCACGGCGATGCTGATCCGGATTGGCCCTTGCGGCTCATCGGGAGCCAGCTCCCCCGCCAGTTCGAGCTCGAGCTGGTGTACCTGCCGATAGTGGGCCAGCAGTTTTTGGCCGAGTGGCGTGGCCTGCAGCGGTTGGCTGCGAATGAGTAGCGGCTCGGCAAACTGCTGCTCCAGCTGCTTGATCCGCTGGGAGATGGCCGACTGGGTGATATGGAGCGACTTGGCCGCCCGATCGAAGTTCTGCTCCTGCAGTACCGCATCCAGCGCCCGCAGCAGTTTGTAGTCCAGCTCTTTCATCTTCTCCCCCTTCCGTTGCCCAAGGGCTGACTCTACGTCACTCGGCAGGGGACAACAATGGGCGGCGGAAGGGGCGTTGCGCTGTGATATCTGACAGTGGTGGTCTGTCTTGTAAGGAAGGCATACTGCTAGAGACCGCAGGGGGCAGCCCTGCGGGGTCATAGCGATACAGCGATATGTTTATCCCGGGCCTGTTTTCCCGGGATTTTTTATATCTGGGCCGCTAACTCATGCGAGCGATAGGTGGCAGTTTGATAGTGTCCGATAAGCGGCTGCGAGACCGCCAGAGCAAATCGCTCATCCAGATAAAAGCGCAGGCCGACACCTTTCACTGCACCGAGATCTACTGCTTGGCGGTGGCCCAGACGAGCCATAGGGATTCCGAGACGGCGGAAAATGCGTTCTGCGGGCAGGCTGGCTACACCAACAAACTCTTTGATGCCGTTGGCTGTAGCAAACGCATAGGCTTCCCGAAGGAGTACGCAGGTCAGCTCGCTGACACCATTGGTCATGCACGGAGCGCGGGTCGCATCGATAGCCAGACGAGTGAGTTCCCAGATCTCGGGAGTGCGGGGCGCGTTTTCACCGGCAAGGGCGGTGGGAAAAATGCTGGGCAACATATAGGCGCTGGCGCAACTGAGCAGACGGATACAGGCGCAGACTCCTTGTTCATCTTCGACCAGCACCCAATGGGTGTCTGGTGTGTCAAAGCGGTCGCGTTCCAAACCGTGGTAAGACTCGACGTCCCAGCCTAGCCGGTCGGAAAAGACGCGATTTCGAAATTGATAGAGTTCGTTCTCTACGGCGTTTCGTGGGTGATCTCTCAATTTTCCTTTGAAAACCAACATTATGAACTCTCTCTCTGCCTGTTCGCCGTTATAATCAGAAGCTTGGCCAGGGGGGCTAGCATATGAAACAAGAGCAACTGTTTGAGTATCTGGAACATTTCACTTCGGTGACGGATGGTGACCGTCTTGCCGGATTGATCGGTCGCTTTACGGTCGATATGGGTTATGACTATTACGGCTTTACCCTGATCATTCCGATGTCGATGCAAAGACCCAAAGTGGTACTGTTTAATCAGTGCCCTATCTCCTGGGTACAGACCTATACCGATAACAACATGCTGGCGTGCGACCCTGTGATTCAGTTGGCACGCAAGCAGACGCTGCCCATTTACTGGAACCGCCTCGATGAGCGGGCTCGCTTTCTGCAAGAGGGAAGCATGGACGTGATGGGGCTGGCCGCCGAGTTCGGATTGCGCAATGGCATCTCCTTCCCTCTGCACGGCGCAGCCGGGGAGAACGGTATCCTCTCCTTCATCACCTCCGAACGGGCCTCGAGCGATCTGTTGCTGGAGTCCTCGCCGATCCTCTCCTGGATGGCCAATTACATCTTCGAGGCTGCGATCAGGGTTGTGCGCCTGAGGGATTCGGATCAACAAGCCGTCCTGACGGATCGTGAGACCGAATGCCTGTTCTGGGCCAGTGAGGGGAAAACATCGGGGGAGATCGCCTGCATTTTGGGGATCACCGAGCGTACGGTGAATTACCACCTCAATCAGGTCACTCGCAAAACTGGCTCTATGAATCGTTATCAGGCCATTGCCAAGGGGATTAGCAGTGGCATTTTGCTGCCGAATCTTGAGCATGTAGTTGTCACCAACTTCCCCAAGCTGATGCAATAGAACCTGTTGATTCTCGGGGCTGAGCGGCGGACTCTCAATTGTCAGATCCTGCTATTGACTATTGGTTTCGGATGGGGCTTTTGGTGACTCCGGCTGATTAGCAAAATGAATCAATTAGTAAATCAATGAATTTCTAAGAAGGAACCGCCATCGCTATAGTGCCGCTCATTCATCATTTCGAACGGTGCTCTCCATGATGCTCGCAACGACACTGCAAGGCTTCACCATCGGTCTGGCCATGATCATCCCCATCGGCGCCCAGAATGCCTTTGTGCTGAGCCGGGGCATCCATCGCAATCACCATCTGCTGACGGCCACGCTCTGCAGTTTCTGCGATCTCACCCTGATTGCTATCGGCGTATTTGGCGGAGCCAATCTGCTGGCCGCCAGCCCCCTCGGCATGGCGCTACTCACTTGGGGTGGTGTGCTGTTTCTCGGCTGGTTTGGTGGCCGTTCCCTGCTCAGTGCCTGGCGCGGTAAAGGGGAGGGAGTTGCCGATTCTGCTCAGCAGATGGGGGCCAAAAGCGTGCTGGCGATGACGCTGGGAGTTACGCTGCTCAATCCTCACGTCTATCTCGATACATTGATGCTGCTCGGCTCCCTTGGCAGTCAGGTGAGCGAGTCCCTGCGTCCGGCCTTTGCTGCGGGGGCCATGCTGGCCTCGTTGGTGTGGTTCTACTCGCTGGCGCTGGGGGCGGCGGCACTGGCGCCCTGGTTGGCCCGCGGCCGGGTGCAGCAGGGGATCGATCTGCTGGTTGGCATCATCATGTTGAGCCTGGCTGTTCAACTGGCCATAGGACGTTGAGGAAGTTAAGGCGGCAGGAATGAGCGACCGGTAACAAAAAGATGCCACTCACATGAGTGGCATCTTTGCTATTGAAAGGGGTCAGACCCTGAACTGGGAGAGCAGGCGCTGCTGCAGCAGGCTGGCCTGATGGAGCGAGGAGGCGAGTTGCAGACACTCCTGCGCCTCCTGTTCGCCGGTTCTGGCTTGCAGACTGATGCCGGAGACCTTGTCAGAGGAGTGGCTCAGAGTGTGTGACAGTTGCCCGGTAGCCACGGCTACCTGCTGCACCATGTCGGCCAGCTGGTCGATGGCGCCTTCCACCTTGAACAGGATCTGCTTGGTGTTCTCGGAGTCCTGCATGCCAGACTCCACCGTCTTGAGGTTGCGTTGCATCATCAGATAGGCGGTTTCGGTCTGCTGCTGAATGCTGCTGATCACCTGGCTAATTTCGGCGCTTGATGTCGCCGTGCGATTGGCCAGGGTGCGCACCTCGTCCGCAACCACCGCAAAGCCACGTCCCATCTCCCCCGCGCGGGCCGCTTCGATGGCCGCATTGAGGGCCAGCAGGTTGGTCTGTTCCGAGATGCCGCTGATGGTGGAGATGATCTGGCCAATCTGACCCGCCTGCTCCTTGAGGGAGTTGATGGCGATGGCACACTCGCTCACCTCCTGTACCACCCGTTGCATGCCCGCGCTGGCGGAGGCGACATACTGGCTGCTCTCGGTGGTCAGCTGGCGCACCTCGTTGGCATTGTGGGCCGCCATGCTGCAGTTGTCCGAGATACCTGTGGCGACTTGCACCATCTGTTCACTGTCGTGGTGCAGGGCCAGCGCATGTTCGGCGGTCTGGCGGCTGCTCTGGCTGATTGCCTCCACCCGGTTGACCGAGGTGTGAACGTGCTCGCTGATGTGCTGGTTGTTGTCCATGGTGGAGCTGATCATCTTCTGCAGTTTCTCGATGAAACGATCCACGCTGTTGGCCAGCGAGCCTATCTCGTCATCCCGTTGCAGGTTGATGCGGGCGTTGAGGTCTCCCTCGCCGGCGGCGATATCCTGCATTCGTTTGTCTACTTGCTGCAGTGGGGTTACCAGTTTGCGGGTCAGCCAGAAGCCGCAGAGGGTGACCATGATCAGGCTCAGCAACAGGCCACCCAGCAGCAGGGTTCGGGTCTGGCTGATGATGCCGTTGAGCTGGGCCACCTGATCCTCGACGGTGGCATCGCCGCTCTCCTCGATGGCAACCAGCTGTTGTCGCAGCTCATCGGCACTGACCTCATAGGCGGACTGCTGGGCCTGATAGCTGCCGAGCGCATCGACCCACTGTCCCATCAGTTGCTGATGCCGGGCCAACAGGGCGCGATACTCTGCCGACAGTGTCTTGCCGGCAAATTCCCCGGTTCCCTCGATATCGAACAGCCCGGTGCCGAGCATGCTGTCGATCGCTTCGTGGTAGAAATCGGTCGCCTCTTTCAACTCGGCCTTGATCGCCTCTGTGACTCCTTGTCTGCGCATCTTCTCCAGCGCATAGAGTTGGCGCAAAAAGCCTATGTTGGATTCCATCCCCCCGTCGGCCGCTTCCCAACGGGTGGAGAGGCCGCTGTTCCAACTGATGGTCTGGTCGGGGGATTGGGTCAGCGCCTCGACCGCGCCATCGCCGATCACCTCCAGCTGGGTCGAGAGGCGGGCCATCAGGTCGGCGTTGTGATGCAGGGCCTGATCCACCTCGGTATAGGCGTGATAGAGCGCCAGCAGCTTCTCTTGTTGCTGTTGATAGTCCTGCTTGTGCTGTTCCATGGTGGCAAGGGCTGCACCATCAATGAGCTGCCCCTGGCTGACCCGGGCCAGCGCGTCATCTGTCGCCGCCTTGGCTGCATCGAGTTCGGCGCGATTGAGCGGGGTGCCGTTTTGCATCTTCTGAATCTGTAGCTGTTGATTGCCCAGCTCTATGGAGCCCTCCATGGCACCGTCGGCGGTCTGCCAGGCGGCGCCCAGTACGTAGGAGAGCAGATTGGCTAGCCGCTGGCTGCCATACCAGCCAACGACCCCCATGCCCAGCGTACAGCCGAGCAATATGGCAAGACCCAGATTGGCGGTGGTAACAATTTTCATGTGATGGCCTTCCTTGGTATCGACATTGGCACCAGTTTCGGTTCCGAACGGGTTTAGTGTAGTGGTTTATCCCCCGCTCGGGGGCCGGTGCGGCGCTGAAACATCCCGTGCACTGGCTGCACCCGATCAAGCATGGTGGAAAATTGGATAAAAAGCCTCTCTGACCACAAGGGTGTTGCTGCCCTATGCTGGATACTTATCCAGTTATTCTTTATGCTATGAGCCAATTTACGAATAGTTGTATTGGTGAGGAGAGAGCCGTGATTGGTCGCTTGAGAGGCATTGTCATTGAAAAGCAGCCCCCCGAGGTCCTGCTGGAAGTGGGCGGGGTTGGCTATGAGGTGCAGATGCCGATGAGCTGCTTCTATGATTTGCCGGAGATCGGCAAGGAAGCGACCATCCATACTCACTTCGTGGTGCGGGAAGATGCCCAGTTGCTCTATGGTTTCAACCACAAACAGGAGCGGGCACTGTTCCGCGAGCTGATCAAGACCAACGGAGTCGGCCCCAAGCTGGCGCTGGCTATTCTCTCCGGCATGACAGCTACCCAGTTTGTGCTGAGTGTCGAACGTGAAGAGATAAGCTCTTTGGTCAAACTGCCGGGAGTCGGCAAGAAGACCGCCGAGCGGCTGGTGGTGGAGATGAAGGATCGCCTCAAGGGGTGGGTCAGTCACGACCTCTTCTCCCCGGCCATGGTCACCCTGCCAGCCAGTGAGCCCGAATTGCGGGCACCGGATGTGACCGAGGAGGCGGCCAGTGCGCTGGTGGCCCTCGGTTACAAGCCGCAGCAGGCGAGTCAGATTGTCAGCAAGATCGCCAAAGAGGGGATGTCGGTGGAAGATATCATCCGTGAATCCCTGCGTAGCCTGGTATGAGGTAGTTGATGATTGAAGCAGACCGCCTCATTTCGGCCAGTGCCGCCCGTGAGGATGACATTATTGACCGGGCTATCCGCCCCAAGAAGCTGGCTGATTACACCGGTCAGGATACCGTCTGCGAGCAGATGGAGATCTTTATCGAAGCGGCCCGTCAGCGGGGTGAAGCGCTCGATCACCTGCTGATCTTCGGCCCGCCGGGTCTGGGCAAGACTACCCTCGCCAACATCGTCGCCAACGAGATGGGGGTCAATATCAAGACCACCTCCGGCCCGGTACTGGAGAAAGCAGGGGATCTGGCCGCGCTGCTCACCAACCTCGAACCGAACGATGTGCTGTTCATCGATGAAATCCATCGCCTCAGCCCGGTGGTGGAGGAGGTGCTCTATCCGGCGATGGAGGATTACCAGCTCGACATCATGATCGGGGAGGGACCAGCGGCTCGCTCCATCAAGCTGGATCTGCCTCCCTTCACCCTGATTGGCGCCACCACCCGGGCAGGTTCACTGACCAGCCCGCTGCGGGATCGCTTCGGCATCGTCCAGCGGCTGGAGTTCTACAACGTCAAGGACCTGACCGATATCGTCTCCCGCAGTGCCCGTTGTCTGGGGCTAGACATGACGGAAGATGGTGCCATTGAGGTCGCCCGTCGCTCTCGCGGCACGCCGCGGATTGCTAACCGTTTGTTAAGGCGGGTGCGCGACTTTGCCCAGGTGAAATCCGATGGCCGGATCGACGGCCCCATTGCTGCTCGCGCCATGGACATGCTTGATGTCGATAACGAAGGTTTTGACTTCATGGACCGCAAGTTATTGTTGGCTGTGATAGACAAGTTTATGGGGGGCCCGGTGGGTCTCGATAATCTGGCCGCCGCGATCGGGGAAGAGAAAGATACTATCGAAGATGTGTTGGAGCCTTATCTGATCCAGCAAGGGTATCTGCAACGTACACCCAGAGGACGGATTGCGACCACACGAGCCTACGCTCATTTCGGTCTTCAGCGACCAGATGAGAAGTAAAAACAGTCGTTTGAACATGAAACCGCCGTCAAAGGCGGTTTTTTATTATCCGGGCAAAAAAAAGCCCACGGCGGATGCGGTGGGCAAAGACAATTCAGGATGGATGTTCACAGACAGTGAGTGCGTCTGGACACAGACCGGAAAATAAACAGGTGAGCCGTCGCGAGCTCTCAGAGTCGGTTCAGTTGATAGAGCTGAACAAAGGAAAGCTTGTAGTAACGGATGGTTTTAGCAACAAACTTTTTCATCTTCGATTCCAATAGACAGGTTCAAATTGATCGTCGAATACGTACCGTGAACCTGGATTAACCGGCCTGTATCCAAGGATATGCCCTCACTGCGAGGCGCATTGTAGGAGTTCGAATCGACCCCGGCAAACAAGAAAAATTGCACTCTTCAAATTAGTTTATCTAATGTCTTTATTGATGAAATTGGTTCGCATGAGTATGCATTCTTTGCAATTTTAAATTGAGTTTTCGAATCAGATTGCCTGACTCGGATAACATGGAAAAAGGCGCGTCATTCACGCTTTTCAAATTAAACCGAGCGGCGGGATGTTAAATTTTTAAATTGATTTAAATCAATGTTTTACGCTTTATCGTGTTTTGTGATCTGGCTCGCGTCAATAATCGTGAAATAGATTAAAAATGCCTTTCAAAGCCATGTATGGCGGGTCCTTTTACATTGATTTCAATCAAATAAAGGTGATATAAAAACCCGGTCATCATGGGCGAGAATAAATTCAGGCTGATTGTTTTGGAATTGTTAAACATTAGCTTTATTTGTGTTCTCGTATTGCCTTGTTGTTAATGCCAGTGGTTACTGAACGCGTTTTGTTGTGACACGTCCCAATAAGGCTCATTCGATAACCTCCAACGGAAGCTTTGTGCTTAAAACTTAAAATAGCCGTGCCAATAATCGGTGAGGAAACATCATGATTGCTGAGCATGTGGTAGACCTATCGCGGTTCCAGTTCGCTGCGACGGCCCTTTATCACTTTTTGTTTGTACCCCTGACGCTGGGAATGGCCTTTCTCCTGGCGATCATGGAATCCGTCTATGTGATGACCAACAACACCATCTACCGGGACATGACCAAATTCTGGGGTAAGTTGTTTGGTATCAACTTTGCCTTGGGGGTCACCACAGGTCTGGCTATGGAGTTCCAGTTCGGGACGAACTGGGCTTACTACTCCCATTATGTCGGCGATATCTTCGGGGCCCCGCTGGCTATCGAAGGGCTGATGGCCTTCTTCCTGGAGTCCACCTTCGTCGGTATGTTCTTCTTTGGTTGGGATCGTCTGAGCAAGCATCAGCATCTGGCTGCCACCTGGTTGATGGCGCTGGGTACCAACCTCTCCGCCCTCTGGATCCTGGTCGCCAACGGCTGGATGCAGAACCCGGTCGGTGCCGAGTTCAACTTCGAATCCATGCGGATGGAGATGATGAGCTTCGCTGACGTGGTGCTCAACCCGGTTGCTCAGGTCAAGTTCGTCCACACTGTGGCGGCTGGTTATACCTGTGGCGCCATGTTTGTGCTGGGTATCTCCTCCTACTACCTGCTGAAGAATCGTGATGTGGCGTTTGCCCGTCGCTCCTTCGCCATTGCCGCTGCGTTCGGTATGGCTTCTATCGTGTCCGTGCTGATCCTCGGTGACGAATCCGGTTACGAGACAGGTGAAGTGCAGAAGGTGAAACTGGCCGCTATCGAAGCTGAGTGGGAGACTGAACCTGCTCCGGCCGCCTTTACCTTGTTCGGTATTCCGAATCAGGAAGAGATGCGCACCGACTACGCCATCAAGATCCCCTATGCACTGGGCATTATCGCGACCCGTTCTCTGGACGGTCAGGTAACCGGTCTGAAGGATCTGAAGAGCGAGCACGAACTGCGCGTCCGCAACGGTATGACCGCTTACGACCTGCTGACCAAGTTGCAATCCGGTGACAAGTCTGACGAGACCCGCGCTCGTTTCGACGAAGTGAAGCAGGATCTTGGCTACGGTCTGCTGCTCAAGCGCTACACCAGCAACGTGACCGATGCTACCGATGAGCAGATTAAGGCCGCCGTGGATGACTCCATCCCGCAGGTTCTGCCGCTGTTCTTCGCCTTCCGCATCATGGTTGCCGTCGGCATGCTGATGCTGGTGCTGATTGGTATGGCCTTCTATGACAGTGCCCGTCACCAGATCGGCAAGCGCAAGTGGCTGCTCAAGGGTCTGCTGTGGGGTATCCCGCTGCCGTGGATCGCGATCGAAGCTGGCTGGTTTGTCGCTGAGTATGGCCGCCAACCGTGGACCATTGCAGAGGTGTTGCCGACTTCCCTCTCTGCATCCAACCTGCCTGCAGCCGAGATCTGGTTCTCTCTGATCGGTATCTGCCTGTTCTATACCGTACTTCTGGTTATCGAGATGTACCTGATGTTCAAGTATGCCCGTCTTGGCCCCAGCAGCCTGAAGACTGGCAAGTATCACTTTGAACAGATCAAGGCATAAGGAGAGCGACCATGTTTGATTACGAAACTCTGCGTGTCATCTGGTGGGCTCTGGTCGGCGTACTGCTGATCGGTTTTGCCATCACTGACGGCTTCGACATGGGGGTAGGCGCACTGCTCCCGTTCGTCGGCAAGAAAGATGTCGAGCGCCGCGTGATGCTCAACACCATGGGGCCGCACTGGGAAGGTAACCAGGTTTGGCTGGTCACTGCCGGTGGCGCCTTGTTCGCCGCCTGGCCGATGGTGTATGCCGCAACCTTCTCCGGCTTCTACATCGCCATGATCCTGACTCT
>NZ_CAWNZT010000092.1:0-1071 GCF_963878965.1 Aeromonas sp. HMWF015
AGTTAACAGTTTACATTAATCAAATTACTTAAATTGAACTATTGAACAAACACTAATCTGCATCCATTAACCTATTCAACACCGACCCTATTATACTCTTCATTGAGGGACTACCTATGTCTACAGATATCCTAGACTTCACTAATAAACTGAAATTAAGATATCCATCATTCAGCATCCATGCTTTCCAAAAAGCAATGGATGCAGTAACCAAACACTATTATAAATACCAAGAGGCTAAAGCAGCTCATCCCTCTGTCGAACTGTTCCTTCAACATCTATACCCCTATCGAGATTTTAATATATTGGATGAGTGCTTATCTACTCGAGCACGAGACGTGCTTTTAACAGGCATAGAAGAGATCCTAAGCGATTGTGTCGTGGAACTAAGGTCACCACATCATCAGAAGCGTCTACGCAATCTGAGACGCTCTGAGAAGCGTAACAGCGCAAGTATAAAATCGTATGTAGATGATCTATTTGCCCAGTATGCCAAACTACTGGTGGTACGTGTAGATTTCCACCTTAGAGACTCTGTAACTATCGAAGAAGCACAAGAAGAACGAGAATGGTATTTGCGTTCGATTAAACGAAAATACAAACCCTTGGTCGGTTATGTGTGGAAACTAGAGTATGGCAAGCACCGAGAATATCATTATCACATGGTATTCTTCTTCAATGGCAATCAGGTGCAGAACGATATCCGGATAGGCCGTTTATTAGGGGAGGCTTGGAAGGCTGGTAGTTATCATAATTGTAATGCCGATAAGCAAAAGTATGAGGAATGGGGTACGTGCGGTATTGGAGAGGTGCATTGGAATGATTCGATCAAACGAGGAAGGCTATTAGATAATGCCCTGAACTATTTGTTGAAAATGGATGAGAGGTTACTAGCTACCATGTTTGAACGTTCCCGTTGCGTGGGCAAGATGGAAGTACCTATCAGGAGCAGGAAAGGTGGGAGACCGAGGGTTCTCAGGGTCCCTCGGGAATAGTATCTGACCATCGAGCCACACGCAGCGTCTTTGAGCTGCACTACGAGAGCCTAACTGGTCTGCCCTTCTTCACCAG
>NZ_CAWNZT010000093.1:0-2612 GCF_963878965.1 Aeromonas sp. HMWF015
AGTCCGCTTTCTCCCTGCTTCTTAGTCGATACTCGGTGATAGATAACATATTTCATTGTCAAGTTATTCCGTGCTGTTATTCAGTCAATGAAAGTATGGTAACAGGAGGCATAGGCATTTCAACAAAAGCCAAGAGACATTTGATTTGTGTATGACATTGAAAATGTGTAAGAGTTGACAGGCATTTTGGCCTATGATCCTAAATCACTTAGAAATGTGAGAGATAACGTCCGTGTTTCATATTGTATCGAACATGATTACCAGTAACCTTGATCGTGTGACAGACCACTTAACATTGTTCAGTAAAAACTGAGACAAAATGCGAGAAAACGATATTTCTTATTATTAGCAACATGGTGTTTTCTCGCAAAATGTCTCAATTTTTTACTGATAAAATATTGATTTCAGCGCTGTTTAGGCAGCGGCATTTTATCGTATTCCTTGAGATTCCGTTTCACCAACCGGAATATTTCAGATAGCAGTCGAAGATCGATCACTGGTTCATTTTTGAAATCAGTCACTACACAATTATTTGCCGAGACCTCAGCACGATACATATAGCCCTTGTGGAATATGACCATATTAATCTCATGCCATGTGATTGGAATAACTACAGTGGTTTTATTAAACCGTTTATCGGCTCGGTATTTCTTGAATCGATCTAAAGATGATTTGCACCAATCTTTCATTATGCTGAATGGGTTTTTAATAAATTTCATGTCTACCTCTTAATGATTGTTGATAGGGGGCCATTTTATTGAGGATGTATGAGCCCCACACAGCCACAGTTTTCTGCTTTGGATACAAAGCTAAATTTTTGAATTTAAAATTTCGACAACTATTCCACGGGAATAACTATTTCACAGTCCTTCAGATAGTCAGCGTCTTCACGTCTCGGATGTTCAATCAGCAAATAATCGCGGATCTTGTTGATATCACCCTTTTTAATCAATTCTTGAATCTGACGGGTCTTGGACAAATGGCATGGATTACAGACAGAAACGAAGTTATCACGGCAGCGGGCGTGATGGTGATTAGGGTCAAGTGATAATTCCAGGTGGTGGTCAACAGCAATAGCAGCGCGGCGACCACAATGTTCACAGATTGGATAACTAATTCTGTGACTCTTAGATAGCTTTCGCCAACCACTGGAATTATAGAAATCCATGTTGTTATCTAAGCCTTTGGCTGTTGTTTTAGTATATTTCCGAGACTGGTGGACTTTCTTATGCGTAGGACAATACCAGCCTCTACCTTCGAAAGTGTTAGTGCATGACGGATGGGTACACAGTTTTCTCATATAAGCTCCTTTTTATTTTATTTAGGTGAACACTGGTGGAGCCCCAGAGAAAAAAGTTTTGGCCATATGATTTGTATAAACCGCAGAGACACGTGGCTGTGATAGGAAAGAGTCGTTTATATAAAATGGCCCCCCCCTATATGGGAATAAGCACAATGTTTATTACCGTTGAAGGTAGTGTTATTATTACTTCATCAACTGTGGTTAGTTGATTTTGTTTCGGTAGTTCACTGATTTGAATATTTCATGATGTTTATCACCCTGTTTTTATGAGTTATAATAAACAGGTATTACGATATATCCTTTTTAAAGCCAACTCCCTTGTGGGTTGGTTTTATTTTGGCTATATGAAATCACAACATATTTTCGTTTTAAAGGAGAAGAAAATGGACTCTCATACTAGGGAGATTTTAACTAAATTCGGACTAACAGCATATGCTCAAGCAATATTGGGTGCTGATAGAGCCAAGCTTAAATGGCTTGTTGATAAGTATGGCATTCAGATTCCCGATGCCAAGAAAGTCAACGAACTTGTGGCAAACATAATTGCAGAGCATTTTAAAAAGTAATCGGAGTAACTGATATGAAGCACTTGATGATGGAATACCCATATAACAATAATAGGAGTATATCGTGGTTCAACAGACCGGAGGCAACATTGCCAATAAAACAGTTAGTTTAAAATTAGATGAGTTTATTTCAGATCGAGTAAATGAACTTCCGACACAGGCCGGAATACATCTTGTTGTTGCACCGACTGGCGCTGGCAAGTCTCATGCAATGACACAACATTCAGCGAATAATAACGGCGCGGTAATCTTTCCGGTTAAAGCCGTGATGATGCAGCAATTGCAGGAAACAGAGCGACGCGGGATAAACGCAAATATATATCAGCTCGAAAAGTTCGATGATACTGCGGCTGATAAAGTTGATGTTATTCATTTTGACGAGTGCCAATTGATTTACGAGGGTGGATTTAGAGCCGACGTGGAGCGATTCACCGCACTGCTAATCGAACAGTCCAAAACAAAGCCTGTCTATTGCTATTCAGCTACCTATCTACAGGAGATTGATTTCGTCAAGTGGGATAGTATTACCGTCTATGATAAAGAGTTCAGACGGGAATATACTGTTATTCAAATCGAGAAAGACGATGTGCTGGTGGACAGTGGCAAACAAATCAGGCAGTTCAGAACATCATTCGCTGCTGCTATTGTTGGTGCGAGACTAGAAAGAAATGTTGTGGCACTGGTATTTGTGAACTCAAAGAGCAAATGCATAGAGATCAAGGAACAAATACTTGCAGTATTTC
>NZ_CAWNZT010000094.1:0-4262 GCF_963878965.1 Aeromonas sp. HMWF015
TAAAGTGCCTTAACGTGTGACAAGGGTTGTGGTGGTGCGAGCCACCACAACTTCACACATTCTGTTTCCTCACATCGAACCTTGATCATGAAAACTTCAATGATAGCGGCCATGGTGCTGCAGCTGGTGATGATGGCGGGATCAGTCCACGCCAACGAACTCACGGATGGACTAGCCGAATCGGGCTGTACGCTGAAGGTGCTGCGCAGCATTCCGCTGCAGGCTCAGCAACCGGGTACGTTGAAAATCAGCGGTTGTCAGGTTGACGGGGCGACGGTGGCATCACTGCCTTTTATTTCCATGTCCGTGCGTGGTGCCATGAGCGATAAGCTGGGCATTCTCAATAACGGCCAATATCACAAGGTATCCGGTGAGCGCTTTATTGTCTCGGATATCGTCAACAGTGATCTGGAATTCAATTTGGGGCTCATCAGCAGTCAGCTGTTTTTTCCGGACAGTACGACGCTGTTAGAACTCAATTATATGTAAGCAAACCAATTGCTTAGTGTAGATACCTCATTACGTGAGACCTTTATGCAATTCCTAGAGTGAAAATATGAGCGTTTCAACATCAGACTCTGTGAGAAAAAAACATTATTCAAAAATGGCTTTTATGCTATGCGTGCCCGGCCTGATGGCGGTGGCAAATCACGCATGGGCAGAAACGGAGTTTAATATTGATGCGCTCGATCTGGATGAGCGGACCAAGATCGACCTCTCCCAGTTTGCCGACGAAGGCTACATCCTGCCCGGCGACTACTACCTCGAGATCGAGGTCAACAAGAACAAGCTGCCCCTGCAGAAAATCCCTTTCTACGAGAACGATACTGGCAAGGGAAAGGGTGGGGTGGCCTGCCTGCCGCAAGACGTGATCCCCAAGCTGGCGCTGACCGACGAGGCCATCGTCAAGATCGATACCTGGCACGATGGCCAGTGTGCCAACTTGTTGGCGCTGGACGGCGTAGTGATCTCGAACGATATCGGTAACGGCTTGCTGCGTATTGCCATCCCTCAGGCGTGGATGAAGTACAGCGATCCCAACTGGATTCCGCCCGAGCAATGGGATGAAGGGATCCCGGGGATGATGCTGGATTACAACATCAATGCCCAGGTCAACGAAGGCGATGGTTACTCCAATCACAACATCAGCAGCTATGGTACGCTGGGGTTCAACTACGGCGCCTGGCGTTTGCGGGGTGACTATCAGGCCAGCTCTTACTGGGGTGATAATGAGCGGACGTCGACCGAGCTGAACCGTATCTATGCCTATCGTCCGCTGCCGAACATGGCCGCCAAGCTGACAGTGGGTGAGCAGCAGCTCAACTCCCAGTTAATCGATGGTTTCCGCTATACCGGCGTCAACCTGGCCAATGACGAGCGCATGCTGCCGCCTAGTCTGCAGGGTTATGCGCCGGAAGTGAGCGGTATTGCCAAGACCAACGCCAAGGTCACCATCTCCCAGTCCGGCCGGATCATCTATGAAACCAACGTGCCGGCGGGCCCGTTTCGCATCCAGGGGCTGGACAGCTCGGTGCGCGGCCGCCTTGATGTGCGGGTAGAGGAGCAAGATGGCAGTGTCAATTCGTTCCAGGTAGACACGGCAACCGTTCCCTACCTGACTCGCCCTGGCTATGTCCGATACAACCTGGCGGTTGGTGCACCTTCCGAACAGACGGATTCGGTGCACGATGTGCACGGCCCTGCCTTTGTGACCGGTGATTTCTCCTGGGGGGTGGCGAACTCCTGGTCGCTGTACGGCGGCAGCCTGATTGCGGGTGAATACAACTCCATGGGATTGGGTATCGGTCGTGATCTCTATGCCTTCGGCGCTATTTCCGCCGACCTGACTCAGTCCATCGCCAAGTTGCCGGGCCTGTCGACCAAGATTGGCCAGTCGGTACGGGTGAACTACGCCAAGCAGTTTGATGAATACAACAGCTCGATCACCTTCGCGGGTTATCGCTTCTCCCAACATGACTTCATGACCATGTCGCAGTTCCTCAATAACAAGGATCGGTTGGAGAACAACACTACGACCTCGAGCGATGATTACAATACCTGGGGTGACAAGGAGCTCTACACCATCACCGCCAACAAGACCTTCTGGGCGGAGGATGCAGCCAAGGCGCTGACGGTTTATCTGGACTACACCCACCGAACCTACTGGGATCACGAGGCAGAGGATCGCTACGGCCTCACTATCAACAAGAACGTGAACATCGGCAGCTTCAAGGATGTCTCCGTCTATGTGTCGGCCTACAAGACCAAGACCGAGAACTACGAAGATGACAAGAGCGTCATGTTGACCCTCAGCGTGCCAATAGGGGACAGAAAGAGCGCGGGATACAGCGTACAGTCCTCCAACGGCAAGGTGACTCACCTGGCCACCTATCAGGACTACAGTCGACCGGATGATACCTATCAGTTGGGGGCGGGCGTGCAGAGCAATGGCCACGCCGTGGCGCGGGGTTACTACAACCACAACAGCGACATCGGAGCGGTCAGTCTCAATGCCTACAGCGTGCAGAGCGAATACACCTCGGTTGGTGCCAGCCTGCGTGGCGGTCTGACGGCGACCCAGCACGGTGCAGCCCTGCACCAGGCGACTCGTCGTGGCGGTACCCGTATGATGGTGGATACCGACAATACCTCCGGCGTCTCTTTCAACAATGGCCGCGCCGTGACCAACCGCTTTGGCGTCGCGGTGATCAGCGACATGACCGACTATCGCAAGAGCGACACCCGGGTCGATGTGGATCAGCTGAGCGACGACATCGATGCGATGAACGCCATCAAGCAGGGAACCCTGACCGAGGGCGCAATTGGGTATAATGCCTTCGAAATTGCCGAAGGGTTCAAGCTGCTGGCCAATGTCAGACTACCCGATGGCTCAGTGCCGCCGTTTGGTGCCACCGTCGTCAAGGATTCCGGCCGGGTGATCTCGGTAGTGGATGAAGATGGCCTGGTCTATCTGACCGGGGTGAAACCGAATGAAGCGTTTGAACTCTCCTGGGGCGGGGCCCGCCAGTGCAAGATAGTGGCGCCGCAACAAGTAACCGATCTGTCGATGAAGACTCTCACTTGCAAGTAATGGGATACCGATGAAAAAGCTGCTCTCTTATACCTGTCTGGCCGTGCTGGGCATGACCTCGCTCAACGTCAGTGCCGCCATTGTGCTGGACCGTACCCGCGCCGTTTATCCGGGCGGTGCCAAGTCCATCAGCCTCAACATCAAGAATGAGAACCAGAAGCTGCCCTACCTGGCTCAGGCCTGGATTGAAGATGCTCAGGGTCAGAAGATCTCTTCTCCCTTCGTGGTGCTGCCGCCGGTACAGCGGGTGGATGCCAACCAGAAGTCCATCGTGCGTATCGCCAGCGTGCCGGCCATCGACAGCTTGCCCAAGGATCGTGAGTCCATCTACTACTTCAACCTGCGCGAGATCCCGCCCAAGAGCGAGAAGAGCAACGTGATGCAGATTGCCGTGCAGTCCAAGATCAAGCTGTTCTACCGCCCTGAGGCTATTCTGCCGGAGCGTGGAGCCGTCTGGCAGGATCAGGTGCTGATCACCAAGCAGGGCAAAGCCCTCAAGGTCAACAATCCGACCCCTTACTACATCACCTACGTGGGCCTAGGTCATCCACAGGGCAAGGAGCGGACCACCATCAAGGGTTTCTCCGCCTTTATGGTTGCCCCCAAGTCAGAGCAGACGGTCACCATCCCGGAAGCACTGGGTAATGAATTTGTGATCAGCTATGTCAATGACTACGGCGGATATATGGATATCAAATACCAGTGCACAGGCAATGCCTGTAAAGCCGTGAAGAGCGAGTAAGCCTTATGCTACGTTCTATCTTCTGTTCAAGTCTTATGTTGTTTGCAGGAACGGCATTGGCAAATGGCTATGTGACGCCTAACCCAACCCATGATTACTATATATCGTTGGACAAGGCTGACATTCAAAACAGACCTGGTTTTACTACCAAGGCATTTGAGTGGAATTTGGGAGGGCAATACTCAGGTATCGTTACCTGCCCAGATAGAAGCATTCCACAATCTCCAGTGTACTATAAAGCAACAATGACGGATGGCTTGCCTCAAGCTGGTGATGGTTTTGTAAAACTGAATGACTTTTTGGATATGAAAGTCGAAATTTGGATAGCCGGTTGGAAGAAAAAATTTGTAACAGCCCCATTCCCGAATGAAAGTAACGATTACCCAAATTACTCTTGTACTAAAGGGAAAGAGACAAGAATAAATAATT
>NZ_CAWNZT010000095.1:0-5748 GCF_963878965.1 Aeromonas sp. HMWF015
ATCGAACTGGTGACCTACTGATTACAAGTCAGTTGCTCTACCTACTGAGCTAAGCCAGCATCATGTGCATGCTAAAGGATGTTTTGAATAATGTCATTAGAGCTGACCTCTGTCATGCGACAGATCATTACCGAATATTCCTGGTTCGTAACGACGAGAGCTGGCACTAATTAGCCACGGAGCTTGTAAACAGAAAGGCCACACCGTGAGGGCATGGCCTTGTTTATTTAGATGAGGAAGTCATCCAGCTGACGACCTTGCTCGAGTTGCTCAGCCAGGAACTTGGGGGTTCGGCCCTGACCGGTCCAGGTTTTCTCTACGCCATTTTCAACATAACGGTATTTCGGTGGGCGAGGTGCTCGTTTAGCTTTAGCAGCAGTCGCTGCTACCGGGGCACTGCCAACCAACTCAGTGGGGTCGATACCAGCTTGAGCCAGCATGGCTTGGAACTCAGCCAGCTTTTGCTGGTGCTCTGCTTGGGCGGCTTGTTCTTTCTCCGCGACCTCCAACCGCTCCAGATAAATTGCTTCAATTTTCTCGTGGGCTTCTTTGAGTTGTTCCAGAGATAACTCGCGCAGTGCAGCCCGCAAACTACGGATGTTCAACAGTACTTTCAGAAATTCATTCATCAATAGGTTCTCACGCAACAGATTGGGTGGCAAAAAAGTAATCAATCTTCCCATCACACTATATCAACGATCCAGATATGTCATCTTGTGAATACCGAATAGAGTACGAGGACGTTGGTGTTCACTATCATGATACTATCACGAGAACTCCTACACCATGAAAACCAGCAGTTCTAAACATAAATAAAGTATTGATTATGGCAATCAGGCCCCTGATAACTTCCCAATATCAATGCCTGGATACACATTGCAATATGGGGCCTTACCAGCCCCTACAGAGGATTAAAATATCACACCATCGTTCACCCTTAACGCAGTGACTGCTGCTTCAGGGCGCGTGGTGATGACGCCATAAATGCAATTAAATCCTTTGGCTCAAGCCCCGCCGATTGCAGTTGCTCTTTGACATGAGCAATCACCGCCTGTTTTACCATTTTCTCGTGCTCACTCCGGGCTTCTTCCTCCATCCGTTCCAGCGTAATGGATTCAATGACCTCGTTTAATGCCAACAATTCTTCAGATGAAAACAGCTTCACCATTTCACGCAATACCGGCGGCTGGCGCAGGTCATTTACCTTGATATTCATACATACCTCTATGTTGTTAAAAAATACAGCGTACTAGGCGTGCCAGTTCGACTGAACTTGGCTGCTGCCAAAGTTACGCAGGCCATCATTCATGATTTTTGTTCTCGTTTTGCAAAGATACGCCAAACGGATCAGGAAGTTATTAAAGTGCTCAGGCTTCAAGTCCATGGAGCGCTTGTTAAATACGTAGCTGCCATTGGGTGCGAAATGTACCAGGTGTTTATGGTCAGGATACGCAATCCCCAAGGCACTGCACCAAGCCTTCTGTACCCTGGTTCCAATATTGTCGCCATCCGAGTTTTGATAGCACCCCAAATACCCATAGATATCTTTATTGAAGAACAACACCAGATGATAGTGTGCATACTTGCTGGTATCACGCTCTCGAACCCAGATATACAATGGATAGTCTGGTTTAGCAGACTTTCCTTTACGTTGTAGGTTTGCCTTAATGCGGCTGTTCAGTGCAGCTATAAAGCGGGTGATCACCTTTGGATCATTACGCTGAAAGCACAGTGGCATATCACATTGCTCGTCAATTGCATCATTCGCACAACGAAGGTCAACGCGTAAAGCGAATACTCGCCCAAATGTGGCAATGGCTGACTGAACCACATCCAGGCTCTTTTTGAGGTGGTGGGAAGATATCCCACCATAACAACGCTGTGCTTCTGCTAGCAGGTTATTAAATTCTAATTTGAGTAAGTTTTTATGATTCGGATGTTCCATGAGAGGTCCTTGCAATGGCATAGACTACGCCATGCCATTGTTTACTTATGCACTGCCAATGTGCCGATTTAAATGAACATGGTGATTTGGTATATTTTGGGTGCGTCTGATTTGGTTTGTTTGGGGTATAACATATACCGAATCTAACACCACCAATATTCCGAGAAATTTCTCACAACTTATTCGTTAAAGTGACCGAGAATACCGTCGTTTTTTATCAGGTGGTCACTCTGAAGTTAGATTACCAACCGACGTTGATATGGTGGGATGTACTCCACATAGTTGATGTATTTTCCATTTTCTGTTTTCTTTGCTTTGTACACCAAAACAGCTCCGCGAAAAACAAGCGTATTTAATGCCCGTTCAAGTTTCGCTGTATTGCGGATGCAATTTGGACACCGTTGACGAATGTCATTTTTCAGGAAGACACCGTTATCGCTGTTGTGCAGGTTATCGCCAAGCCAGCGATCAAGTTTATTCGCCTGATGTATGTCATCCGGTACTGAACGCGCTTTAAACTGTTGGACGAAATGCTGGAAGTACCACTCAACGATCAGGATTGCGGCATGCATGGTTACGTCAGAGATCACCTGCCCGCTCGACTTAAAGGTGTGCAAGACTGCGGCAATCCGCGAGACATGCTCCATGAATTTTGAGGCAAAGTCCCGGAACTCGCGCCATACCCCCATGACACCAATCTGACCTTCGATGAGGTTTGCCCTCTCAAACCATTTGACACGCGCTTCCGGTGAAAGCGTCAAACATACCCGTGGCTCCCCGGCCTCGCGGCGCAACTGTGCACAATCAAGCAATTTCTCAACCTTCAGGTGGAAGTTACTCAGATAGGCCGCATGGAATCGGGCTCCAACATCATTTTCCGGTAACTCAGCAGTCATAAATCGCGAGCCTTGCGTGGAGCTCGGTTCACACAACAAACAGCGGGCAAAAAAACCAGACTCGCGAGCCTGCTCTCCTTGGCGGTCGAGAAACCGCTCAAACAGCTGACCCTGGACCATCAGGGAAAGGCTAAAACGGTAATCACTAATCGTCGTCGCCCCCTGAGTCGATACGCGCATAGCAGAAATCGGCTTTGCCCCCCACAACGAGTTCAATACAGACGTCTCGCGCATGAAGTCACTTGAAAAAAGATGTGCAGCTTCATCCGAAAATACGCCAATAGAGCGACCATAGGCGTCAATGGCATGTTTGATGGCTGCACTCGTCACATCATTGAGCAGCCACTTTTGGTTCATGGGAAGGGATGGCTTGGCGGCCTCCACGTCTCGCAAAGCCTGTTTGAATGCAGATGTATCGACCTGATCCAAAATGGCTTTGTTCAACGCAGCCTTATGTGCTTTTTGTTCTGTTTGCCAGACGCTGAGCTCGGTAGCGTGCTTTTTAAGCTCATCACGGTAATGCTGCTCGGCAAGTTGTTCCCGTGTGCGAAAGGGCTTCATGACCAACTCGTCCACGGCTGTTTTTCGCTCACCAGAGTCAGCCTTGGTAATAAAGAACAGCGACACCGGGTGAATAAGGCCCGCTTTAGGGCTGACATCGACCAAGTCTTGGCAGGCAAGTCCCATTGCCCCCAATACCGACGAGGCAATCAGCCCTACCGGAGCTTGAGTCTGCAACTGGATCTGGCGTATGACACCTTGCAGGTGCTCATCGAGCACATGCACAGGAAATTCGACTACCAGGTTGAGTGTTTGCATTGTTCGGTTACCTTCGTTGTTAGATGGGTGTGTTAGTTGGTACGTGAAACGAGCCATTGGTCTACCGACGAGAGCCGCCACCCCACTGAGGCAGCCCCCAAGCGCAATGGCTTGGGAAACTCGGGGTCGTAGCCCTTCGATTTGGGATTGAGCTTGTTGTAGATCGTCGACCGCGACAGACCCACAATGTGAGTCAGCTCCTTGATGCGTACGACTCGATGCAGCGTCTCGCGATCCCAATAGTGCCCCTTGTCTTGCAAGTTCATGATCCATCTCCTCTTTGGTTTGGAATGAGTGCAGCTTAACTGCCGCCAAAATATGAAAACGCCGAAAATGTGCAGAGATATGGCGCTAACGCCGTCGTCCTCTGCTCAACTGCTCCTGCAGAAGAAAAGGTCATGCTATGGTCGACCTGGATGTTGCTTGCCTTTCCCTTTGCAGATAGGACAGGAGCAAGATAGCGAGGAAGGAAAATCCAAAACGCCGAAAATGTGCAGAGGAATGAAAAACGTGCCACAACCCACAACAGCCATGCCGATACCAGATAGTCACAGCCTGGATGAGTTCATGACATTTATGTATGACGCTTTTGGGCTGAGATACGGCCGCCAACATCGGCTTCAAGAATTGAAAAGCATTGATGCACTGACCATCATGGTGAAGCGAATGGTCAAAGGTCTCGCGACACATCTGGTGGGTGAAGACAGCGCCAGCACCAATCAACATGACTTGGAAAAACTCCAGGTTATGTTTGATTTCATGAATCTGATGGTGCTGCATTTCAATAGAACTGAGCTGTTCCATGAACAGCCCAAGTCTCAGCTCTATGCCATGTTTCTACGTGATGTGCAGTTGCCTTTCATGAGGCAAGGGATCGCCATGATCACCAACCAAGCCGCTCCTATCTTTCACTCCCCAGCCGACAGGGATACATTTCGCTCAGGCAGCTTGATGACTCACCTGCTTTATATGCTGGACCCTGCATACTTGCGAGATGCAGAGACCCACGTTGACGCATGGTTCAGCACCCAAAAGGCGTTGTTGGGTCATGGCGTGGGAACCGATTTTAAAAAAGCGCTCAGGGGATATAAAGGGAAGTCATCCAATATCAGTATTAAAACCATCAATAAACGTTGTATGGAGTTAGATGAGGACAATACAGCGGTTATTGCCACAAAATTCCCCTCGACAAAAGAGCTAAGAGCATTTTGGTATAGTGCTCGGGTTGCAATATACCTATCAAAGCGCCTGGATTTTTCTGAAGGTCCAAATAATGCATTCACCGAGTTAAAGGATCATTGTCTCATTTTATTTGAAAATACCCTGGCATCTGATGTAGCGGTACTACACGCCGATGAGCTCAATGGGCTTTTTGAAAAACTGTCTATCGCTCTGACCAAATCCAGCCGACTAACACGCCACGAGCTTCGCGTGATCGCTGATACCGTTTCTGCCAATTCACGATACAATGTCGTCGCATCACAAGACATCATTCAACAACCAATCATTACGTTTTGCTATGACTTCAACGCGGTCATATCTCTTATTGCTGATGGCGACCTTCCACACGCCTATGAACGTACAATCGCCACACTCAATGATAGTAGGCAGGTGTCAGTAGGGCGATTGCAAGGCATTTTGACTCAGATTGGATTGGCGCTCGGGATCCTGCTGAACAACACTGTCATAAAGAACCGTGAATATGAACACCATGCCAAAGTTGCATTCTTGTTTGGTAGTTATGGCTTTTCACTAGAAAAGCACAATCATGATCCTTTTCAAACTGTCACTGACAGTATGTTCTCCACGCCATCGGTGCTGTATGCACTTTCATCCATTCAAACCTATGCTGAGGTTCTGGAAAGTATTGAGGTGCTTTCACTCAAGAGAAAGATTTCGATGATGGTCCCATTTCCGAAAAAGTTAGAAAAGGCACTGAAGGCGCTCTATAGCAAACATCCCCATTTGGATGCAACACCTGCCAAAGCAATACTGGCGGTCCTGGAGCCAGAGATGAAGGGCAACTGTATCCCATATATACCGAGGTCGACACTGTACAACTGCCTGTGTGAAATACATTCGCTCATT
>NZ_CAWNZT010000096.1:0-28161 GCF_963878965.1 Aeromonas sp. HMWF015
GCAACGGTATCCATCGGATAGCCGGGCGACAGCTCGCCGTTGCTGATCTGGGTCTCGGTCGGTGTGGTCAGATAGAAGCGACTACCGTCATAGAGCACGGTATTGAGGCTGTCCTGTTTGGCGCGACCTTCCGCCTCCCATTGCGCCCGAACCAGTGAAACGCCGGTAGCAAAACCGCCAGAGACTCCTTCCACGCTGGCCTTCTTCGCTTCGTCAGTCACATCGAGAAAGCGCGGCAGTGCAGTCACCGCCAGGATCCCCAGGATCACGATAACGATCACCAGCTCAATGAGGGAAAAGCCGGCAGACTGTCTCCTCATCCCGTTTTCCGGCATTGTTGGTGCCATTGGTTTCATTGTCATGCTCCCTCCGTAATGCACCGCATTATTTCATGCAGGCCCAAAAAAATCATGTAGTTGGGTCATATGATTAGTTTCATTCAAGGCTTTTTCATCACCCGCCCGTCAGAAAACTGATAAACCAGCCAATAACCATCCCACCCCATCTCGCAACCACTGCCATCGGGGCGGGCCAGAACCTGCAGGGGAGGCACGCCCCCCTTCGTCTCACCCATCAGTGTCAGCCACAACTGACGGCAATTTTCCGAAGGGGATTGCAGCGGCACCAGCCCCAGAGGCCAACCCCGGGCATCAAACTGCCACCCCTTGCCGGCGACATGCAGTATCTGCGGACGCCGCTCATCGAGCCAGATCCCGTGCAAACGCTGTGCCCGCTCGGCAAATTGCTCCCCCAACAAGGTGAGAGTGAGCTGCTGCGCCTCTTCCCGGTGGCCCTGATAGCTGCGCACCAGGGTCGCCACGATCACCATCAGCAAGATGATCACGGCAATCCGCCGATATCCGGTCAGCCAGCGATCATCTTGCTGCGTCTGTCTGCTCATCCAGCCCTCGACTCCACCGAACACTTGCCTCTTACGGCTCGCATCATGTCCCACCACTCAAGCGTGAAGATGCCGAGTTACTTGCCGCGAACCGCGCGCATCATGTCCCACATCGGTGTGAAGATACCCAGCGCCAGGATCAGCACCATCACAGCCACAATCCCGATCAGGATCGGCTCGATGCGGGCGGTGAGACTCTTGAGGTCATAATCCACCTCCCGCTCGTAATACTCGGCCGCTTCGTGCAGCAGGTCATCGACCTGACCGGTCTCCTCCCCCACGGCGATCATCTGCATCACCAGCGGGGTAAACAGGCCACTGCTGCTGGCTGTGCGCAGCAGGCTCTCGCCCCGCTCGATACCGGCGCGCATATCCCGCACCCGCCCCGCCATCCAGGCGTTATCTACTGCATCGGCCACCAGGGTCAGCGCAGTGTTCAGCGGCACGCCGGCCTTGAGCATCATGGAAAAACTGCGGGCAAAACGGGCCAGCAGGGAGCGCTCTATGATAGTGCCGACGATCGGCAACTTGAGCTGCCAACGGTGCCAGGTCAGCTTGCCCTTGGTGGTGGCGACCCAACGGCGCCAACCGAACACCATCCCAACCAGAATGGCGAGCAGCAGCCACCAGTAGTTGACAAAAAAGTGCGAGGTTGCGAGCAAAATTCGGGTCGCCAGCGGCAACTCCACCCCGAATTTGGCGAACATGCCGGCAAACACCGGGATCACCATGATATTGAGGATCACCATGGCGATACCGATGGCGATCATCACGAAGCTGGGGTAGCGCATGGCGGTCTTGATCCGCTTGCGGGTCTCCAGCTCCAGCTCGAAATAGTTGGCGAGCTGCAAAAAGGACTCTTCCAGCTGACCTGTGTTCTCACCCACATGGATGATGGCGACAAACAGGCTGCTGAATACCTTGGGGTGCGCCTGCATCGAGCTGGAGAGCGGGCGACCGTTGCCAAGATCTTCCCCCAGCGAGTGAAGCGCCCGCTTGAGCGGCTTGCTGTGAGTGCTCTCCTCCAGCCCGGCAATGGCGCGCAGGATCGGGATCCCGGCCCTGGTCAGGGCATACATCTGGCGGCTGAAGATCACCAGCTCATCCAGCTTGACACCCCCTTCCAGCAACAGTGACCAGTCGATGGCGGCGGATTTGGCCTTGCCCGGTTTGAGCTCGGTGGGCATCACGCCGCGGCGCATCAGCTGCTCGGCGGCCGCCATCTCGTTGGCCGCTTCGACCACGCCACTGGTGGCGTTGCCCTGGCTGTCACGCCCCTTGTAGGCAAAGTTAGCCATCGCTTACCCCAGATCCTCGGCCAGTCGCAGCACCTCATCCACCGAGGTGATCCCCTGACGGGCATAATCGAGGGCAGTGAGGGCCAGCGGCCGGTAGTGTTCGTGTTGACGGGCCGCCTTGGCGAACCCTTCCGCATCGTTGCGGCGCAGGGCATCCATCATCGGCTGATCCAGCTCCAGCAGCTCGTAGACCCCGATCCGGCCGGAATAACCGGTAAAGTTGCAGCTCTGGCAACCCCGCCCCTTGTGATAGGTGTGCTGGCCGGGCACCTCGCCGGAGAGCACGGTGAGCCAGGTGGCCTGCCCTTCGTCGGGCGCCTTCTCCTCGACGCAGTGCTCACATACCCGCCGCACCAGCCGCTGTGCGACCACCGCCCGCAGGGCGCTCGCCACCAGATAGCCGGGCGCCCCCATGTCGATGAGGCGCAAGGCACTGGTCACCGCATCGTTGGTGTGCAGGGTGGTCAGCACCAGGTGACCGGTGATGGCGCCACGCAAGCCGATCTCCACCGTCTCGTTGTCCCGCATCTCCCCCACCAGCAGGATGTCCGGATCCTGACGCAGGGTGGAGCGCAGCACGTTGGAGAAGGTGAGGCCGATCTTGGGGTTGACCTGCACCTGATTGACGCGGGAGAGACGATACTCCACCGGGTCTTCTACCGTGATGATCTTGTTGCTGGACTGGTTGAGCTCGGAGAGGGCGCCATAGAGGGTGGTGGTCTTGCCGCTACCGGTCGGGCCGGTCACCAGGATCATCCCGTGTGGCCGTTTGAGCTGACGACGGAAACGGGTCAGGATCTCCGGCGGCATGCCGGTCTCGGTCAGCGATAGGATGCCGGATGATTGATCCAGCAGACGCATCACCACAGACTCGCCATACTGCACCGGCATGGTGGACATCCGCACATCCACATCGCGACCGCGCACTTTCATGTTGAAACGGCCATCCTGCGGCAAGCGCTTCTCGGAGATATCGAGCCCCGCCACCAGCTTGAGGCGCAGCACCAGCGCCTGGGCGATCCGCACCTCGTTGAGGATATTCTCGTGGAGGATACCGTCGATCCGCTGGCGAATGCGCAGCACCTTCTCGTCCGGCTCGATGTGGATATCCGACGCCCCTACCTGCACCGCATCCTCAAACAGGGAGCGCAGCAGCTTGGCCACCGTCGCCTCCCCCTCGTCATTAGCCCCCAGATTGCTGGAGCCCAGCTCGAAACCGGAGTCCTGATACTCCTCCTGCAGCTGTTCGGCGAAGCTCTCGATCTCGCGGGTGCGGCGATAGAGGCGGTCGAAATACTCCAGCAGCTGCCCTTCCCGCGCCACCGCCAGCACCATGATGCGCGGGCTGAGCAAGGCGGCGACGGCATCCAGTGCGCTCAGATCCGCCGGGTCCGACATCGCCACCGTCACCTTGTCGTCGGTAAGGTTGACCGCCAGCGCCCGATAACGGCGCGCCTGCACTTCGGGCAGCAGTGGCACCGCAGCGGCGTCGATGGTCAGGTTGTTGAGATCGAAGAAGGGCACATCCAGCTGGCGGGCGAGGAACTGCAACAGCTGCACCTCGCTGATAAAGCCGAGGTCGATGAGAGTGGTGCCCAGCTTGCGGCCGGTCTGACGCTGCTGCTGCAGGGCAAGCTGCAGCTGATCATCAGAGATGATCTGCTCTTGTACCAGCAGGTCGCCGAGGCGCATTTTCAGTCTGGGTTGTGCCATGTTTGCTCCGATCTCTGTTACTTCACACCCGTTGCCGCATCCGATTCCGCTTCGCTAATCGAACCTGCTGTTTATCAAGGGGTTAGTTGACCAATTCGTTGTTCCAGCCAGTTGGTCGACGCCTCGCCGAGGTTGCCGTGCAGCAAGGCGTTGCGATAGGCATCGAGCGCCCGCTGGCTGTGGCCCTGACCATCCTCGGCCACGCCGAGGCCAAGCCACCAGCGGCCCTGATCCGGCTGCTGACGCAGCAGCTTCACATAGAGCGCCGCCGCATCGGCATTCAGGCCCAGCTCCTGAGTCAGCCCGGCCCAGGTCGCGTAATAGTCCATGTTGCTGGCGAGATCCGGCTGATAACCGGACAACCAGCCAAGCGCCTGCTGCTGTTGCCCCTCGCTGATAGCAAGGCGGGCCAGCAGCAGACGAAAATCGGCCTGCTGGGGATCGAGCCGGATCCCCTCTTCCAGCAGCTGACGCGCCTCGGTCAGGCGGCCCTCGCCGTAGAGCAGCCCCGCCAGCTGCTCGCGCGCCCCCTGGTTATAGGGATCGTGGGCCAGCACCTGATAGTAGTTGTCCTGCGCATCCCGCAGGCTTCCCTTGGCCATGGCGGTGGTCGCCTTGCGCTCCGCCAGTGCCGCCAGCTCCTTGGCCGACAGCTCGACCGTCTCGATCTTCAATACGCTCGGTTTGCGCGGCGCGCTGGCGACTGCCTGCTGCTCTGCCGCCAGTTCGGCGTAAAGCTCGGGCTGCAGCTCTTCATCGGTCGGCTCCGTCTCGTCAACATCGCTGGAGGCATCAAAGGGCGCACCGTCGGCCATGCCATCCGAGTCACTCTCGCCTGCCTCATCATTCACCTCATCCTGACTTGGCAACGGCAGCGCGGCCGCCACCTCGACCGGCTCGGGCTGGCTGACTGGCGCGGCGGCCCTTGCCACCACATCGGGGGCGATCACCTCGCTGGCAGCCGTCACGGTATGGGTCTGCTGCCAGTAGATCCAGGTTCGCCAACCAAGGATCCCCAGTGCCAGACCGCAGATCAGGGTCAGCAGCAACATCCACCATCCCTGCTGACGCGCAGGGGCAATATAGACGGCAGCGCCATCGGATCCTTGCTGACGCTGATCCAGATCTTTCAGCATCTGGTTGATGACGCTCATGGCCAGACTCCATAAGCCAGGGCGCACCCCAGCAACAGTAACAGGGGCCACCAGCGCCGTGGCGCAAAGCGGCTGGCATCGTCGGTATCGCGAATGGCGAGCCGCACCAGATGGCTATCGATCTGACGCACACCCTGACCATAGGCCAGCATCAGACACTTCTGCGCCAGGATATTGATAAGTCTCGGGATCCCTCGCGATGCCCGCCACAACAGACGCATGGCTCGACCTGCGAACAGCGGTGCCCCGCGATACCCGGAGACCTGCAATCTGTGCTCCAGATAGGCGCGAGTCTCGTCAAAACGCAGCGGCCGCAGGCAGTAGGAGAAGCCAATCCGCTGGCGCAGTTGGCGCAGATGCGGCTTGGCCAGTCTGGCATCCAGCTCCGGCTGGCCGAACAGCACGATCTGCAGCAGCTTGCTCGATTCGGTCTCGAGATTGCCGAACAGGCGGATCGCCTCCAGCGTCTCGTCCGGCAGCGCTTGCGCCTCGTCGATCAGCACCCCCACCCGGCTGCCCTGCTGGTGCAGACTGATCAGGTGACGATGGATGCGATCGGTCAGATCCAGCTCGCTCTGATCCCGTACCGCCAACCCCAGCTCCAGCGCCAGCGCGATGCGCAGCTCGGCCGGAGTGAGGTGGGGATTGGGCAACCAGGCAAGCCGCACCGGACGCGCTTCCGAACCCAGCTCGCTGAGCAGCTTGCGGCAGAGCAGGGTCTTGCCAGTACCTACCTCGCCGGTCACCTTGATAAAGCCCTCCCCCTGCGCCAGCGCCCAGTTGAGTACCTGCAGCGCCTCTTCGTGAGGCGGCAGGCCGTAGTAGAAGCCGGTATTGGGAGTGAGGCTGAACGGTGCCTCCTGCAGGCCGAAGTGGGTCAGGTACATGAGACCTCACCTGCCACGGCAAGCAAGCAGCCTGTGCACTCAAGACTGCACAGGCCGTTCGGAATAAGGGTGACCGCATCTGGTGTCATGGGTCAGCCCTTGGCCGGATACCACTTGTCGAGCAGCTCGGAGGAGCGTTGCAGCTCGTTTTGCCAGGTATCTTTCTCCACCACGGTCGGTTTGAGCATGATCACCAGCTCCACCTTCTTGGTGCTCTCGCGGCGGTTGGTAAAGGCTTCACCCACCCAGGGAATATCCCCCAGCAGCGGCACCTTGCTGACGATCTCCTGCTTGTCGGTCTTCATCAGGCCGCCGATAACGATGATGTCACCGTTATTGGCCTGCACCACGGTATCGGATTCGCGGATCGAGCTCTTGGCGAGCGGCAGTTGCAACTTGCCACCCGAGGTACCCATGTCGATCACCTTGTTTTGCTCTTCGGTATCGATAACCGAGGGATGGATATGCAGCAGCACCTTCCCCTCTTCATCGATCTGCGGCGTTACGTCCAGCGCTATACCGGAGAAGAAGGGGGTCAGCTCCACGTTAGGCGTCTTGTCTGTGCCCGTCGAGGTAGTGGTAATGGTGGTGGACGCATTGGTGACGTAATACTCGTCCGTCCCCACCTTGATCACCGCCTTCTGGTTGTTGGTTGCGGTGACACGGGGACTGGAGAGGGTATTCACATCGCCTTGGGTCTTGAGCAGGTTGACCGCCACATTGAAGTTGCCATCAGAGATCTTGAAACCGGCGCCGCCACCCAGCGCACTGAAGATCTGGTTGGGGGTGCTGGGCAGCTGAGTATTGGCAAGCGACTGGCCACCGGTAATCCCCTTGTTGCCATCCCAGCTGGCGGAGAGACCGCTCCAGTCCACCCCCTGCTCATACCCTTCGTTGAGGGCAACTTCGATGATCCGTGCCTCCAGCACCACCTGCCGCTTGAGGTGACTCTCTGACTGGGTCAGGAATTCACGCACCGCCTTGAGCTCTTTCGGGTAGGCGCGGATGGTGACCAGACCAGCCTGCGGGCTGGTGATCACGGCGCGACCGTCACCCGTGCCAATCAGGGTCTGCAGGGAGTCGCGCAGATCGGTCCAGTAGTCGCTGTTGGTGTCGGTTTCGATACGGGTGCCGTTGTTGTTGTCACCGCTCGAGTTGTTGCTGGTTGAGCTGTTGCTGCCGCTGTTGTTGTTCGATGCACTGTCAAAACTGCTGTCGCTGCTGTTATTGCTGTCATTGGCCGTCACCCCGCCAGTGCTGACCGAGGTGCGGGAGAGGCCACGACGGGACATCATCAGATAGTTGACCGGGATGGTTTCGGTGCGCAGACCCGCCGGATAGATATGGAAGACATTGCCCTTGCGCTGCACGTCGAAGCCGTACATGTCACCCACCACCGCCAGCACTTCCGGCAGAGTCACATCCTTGAGCTCGACGGAAACCAGCCCGGCCACCCCGGGGTGAACCGCCACGCTGTAGCGGGAGCCCTTGAACAGGGAACCGAAAAACTCCACCGCCTCCACGTCGTGAGCCGCGATACGCAACCGCTTCTCCGGCATGCCGACCGGCATCTGCGGCCGGTTCAGCTGCAGCAATTCACTTTGCACCGATTTGGGCAACGCGGTCAGAGGGGCAGCCTGTTTCTGCTGTTCGTTCATGGCCTGTTTGAGGGCATCCTTCGCCTGGGTCGGCTCGGGGTGCTGATACGTGGTACAGCCTGCAGCCATCATGGCCACGGTGATCAGACAGAGACGGTGTTTTTTCATGTAATTAGGGCACCCTGACTTGCAATTAAACTCGATAAAGCCGATTCACCTCTCGAGAGGCAAGCACGACTCAAACCCGGATCTTGCTGGCAAACAGTGTTACCGCATGGCGTTTTCCCGCCTTTTCCAGCACCACGGCATCGGCATTGATGGCCACCAGCGTATAGCCGTCCACCTGTTGTCCGACCCGATAACTCTTGCCATTGAGTACCGCCAGTGCCGGGCCATTGCCCAGCACCACACTCTGCAGCTTCGGCAAACCGGCACTGCTCTCGCCGGTCGCACGGGCGCCAGCCGCCACGTCCGCCAGCGGCGCGGTGGGATCCTGCAATACCTCGACCTGCTCCGCCTGTACCAGCAAGCTGAACAGGCAACAGCACAACGCAAACACTCTAGCCACGGATAAACTCCTTGCTGGTACTCAGGGTGTAGATCTCCATCTCCACCACAGCGCCGGGATAGGCTTTGACCTGATAGTCGAACTGCTTCCAGTAAAAGTGACGCGGCAAGGCTTCCAGCGCTTTAAGATATTGATACACATCGAAATAGCCGCCTTCAAGCTGAAGCCGGATACCGTGCTTGTAGAGATTGACCTTTTGCTCCCCCGCCATCAGCGGGGTCGGCTCCAGCGAACTGAGGGCCAGCATGTGAAGGTTGGCGGAGCGGGAGAGCAGCGCCTCCAGCACCAGCGGCATCTCGTGCGCCGGGATCAGATCGACGGTCTGGGCCTTCAGCTCATCGTCGATCCGGGCCAGATCCGCCTCGACCTGCGCCAGCTGGTCGCGAACTCCCTGATTGGGATCCCGCTTGAGCCGTGCCTGTTTGCCGAGGTTTTCCAGCTCCATGATCTCGAGGTCGCGCTCGGCGGCGCTCAGGGCCATGCGATCCTGCTGCAGGCGAGTATCAGCGCCATCGAGCCAGCCGTAGAGTCCGGCCGCCCCCAGCAGCACCAGACCAGTCAGCAGGATCAACACCCGCTCCCGCTGGCTCAACACGGCGATACGCTGGCCCCATGCCTGCCATTGTGCTTTCAGGTTCATCATGGTTTCTCCCGCACAATGCCGCTCAACTGGAAGGTCAGTCGACCCTCCTTGTCACGGCCGAGGGTCAGTTCACCAAACTCCTTGCCTACCAGACTCGGGGTCTGCTTGAAGCGGTTGACCCAGGCCGGTACATCCTGACTGCGTCCGGCAAAGCCAGAGAGGTTGATCCGCCCTTCGTTGATCTCGATGCGCTGCAACGACAGGTTGCTGTTGCGAATGCGGGAGAGATCCGCCATCACGCTGGCGTAGCCCTGGGATTTTTGCAGGGTCAGGCTGCCCAATTGGCGCATCAGCCCCTGCTTGGCCGTCAGCTCATCCTGCTTGTTGACCAGTTGCTGTTGCAGCCGAGGATCCGCCTGATGGCGCGCCAGCTCGGCATCGAGCCGCTGCGCCTCGCTGCGCTTGAGTTCCAGCTCGGCAGAGCGCTGCGCCAGGGCCCGGCTGACCTGCTGCTGCTGCCAGCTGTAACCGACACCCGTCAACAGGATCAGCAGCAGCGCAAAGCCCCATACCAGCGCCATCTGATTGAGGCTGGCCCACTGCCGCTTGGGGCGAAACTCGGCGCCATAGAGGTTTATCTGACGTTTCATCACGCATCCTCCCCGATGGCGGCGGCATAGGCCGAGAGGTATTCGACGCCGGCCAGCACCGCTTTATTGGCCATGGCGGAAACAGCGAAACCAAAGGTCTGCTCCATGTGGCGCACCAGGGTACCGATAAAAGGCGAGGCGACGGCGAACTGCATCTGCCCCAACTCGGGCAATTTCAGCTGGCCCGCCAGATAGTCGAGGGAGCGCTGGATCTCCAGCGCCAGTGAATCAAGCAGCATGCTGTCCGGCTCATGTTCGCCAGTCAGGCTGGTAAAACCGCGCAGCTGGCGAGAGAAGCAGAGCCCGCCCTGATGGAAGACCAGCAGTTGCAGATCCTGCCCCTTGGGCTGCCACAGCAGCATGCGCACCGTCTCATCCGCGTCATAGAGAGAGGTCAGCGCCAATTCGTCGCTGATGATGGATTGCAGGGAGGCGATGCCGTTGATGGCATCGGCCAGCTGTTGCACCCGGCTCTTGGGCAGGCAGATCACATTGATGCGCGGACGACCGGCAGGCGGAGTGGGCAAGTCCACATAATCCATCGCCAGTTGCAGCACGGGTTCGCTGACATAATCCTTGATGGCCCAGGGGAGCGCCCCCGCCATCTCGGCATCAGGCACGGCAGGCTTGTCGATCTGGATCTGTTGATAAAGGCTGGCGGCGAGGGCCACCCGCACCGTAGACTTGGCCAGCCCATGACGGCTGAACAGCTCGTTCATGGCCACTGCCCACTCCTGTGGGCCGTTGATGGTGCGCGTCGCGAAGACGGGGGGATTGCCCACCGCAGCCAGCATGATCCTGTCATTGGCCAGCAAGAGCCCGACCTGGCGGCTTGGCGTCGACCGTCTGAACAGTTGTTTCATGTAAGCCCGCCCATCAATAGTGATTAAATGTATGAAATATTAACATAAACAGCAGATTAGCCTCCAGATTAAAAGACGGACTCACCATTGCAAGCCAACCTTTCCGCCGAGTCAGAGGGTCAAGCCATCCTCCCTTCCCCCCTGCAACGCCTCCACCATCCGTTGCTGACCCGCTATGGCGTCGAGCTGTGGTGCAAGCGGGATGATCTGATCCATCCGGCCATCTCCGGCAACAAGTGGCGCAAGCTCAAGTACCACCTGCGGCATGCCAAAGAGCACGGCAAACGGCATCTGCTCTCGTTTGGCGGCGCCTACTCCAATCATATCCACGCGCTGGCGGCAGCGGGGTGCCAATCTGGTCTTCGTACTACCGGTATCATACGGGGCGAATATGACGCCGTCAGTAACTCTACCCTTCGAGATGCCCGGCACTGGGGCATGGATCTCGTTTTCGTCGACCGCCAGAGTTACCGGCGACGGCAGGATCCCGACTGGCTGGCCCAATTCGATGCACCCGATACCCTGATCGTGCCGGAAGGGGGTAGCAGCCCGCTGGCCATCCCCGGGGTGGCGGAACTGGTCGGCGAGGTGCCCTTCTCGCCGGATCTCTGGGTACTGCCCTGCGCCAGCGGCGGCACCCTGGCGGGCCTGATCGCTGGCAAACGGGATCGGGAGCAGATCCTCGCCATTGCGGTACTGAAAGGAGGCGGCTTTATCGCTGACGAGGTGTGTCGCCTCCATCCCGCCGCTGCCAATATCCCCGGCTGGCGCATCGCGCTCGATCACCACGATGGTGGCTACGCCAAATTCAGCCCGGCCCTCTGGCAGTGGGTGCAGGATTTCAGCGCCACGACCGCTCTGCCCCTTGAACCCATCTATAGCGGCAAGGCAATGTGGGGTCTGTTTCGCGAACTGGCGGCGGGCCGCATCGCCCCCGGCAGCAAAATCGTCTTTATCCACACCGGCGGTATGCAAGGGCTCGCCGGGCTGCGGGAGCAGGGGCGACTGTGATCCCCGCCTGACGGCAACCGCAAACAGCATCGCAAACAACAGAGGGTCGCCCCAAGGCGACCCTCTGTTGTTTATCTCAATCACCAGCCGGTTCCAGCACCAGCCGCTGGGGCTCGGCAAACCAGGGCCCCTGCCCGGCATGCACCCCGAGGTGGCGCAGCATCTTCCACTCGTCGCCACTCTCCACCCCCACAGCCAGCACCCGGGTGCGGGTATTGGCGCAGCCGCCTACCAGACTGCGGACCGCCATCTGGTTGACCTGACGGGCATGGATCTCCCGCACCAGACTGGGGTGCAGCTTGAGGAAGTTGATCTCGAACTCCTTGATGTACTGGGTGCTCACCACATCCTGACCGGCATGATCGATGGCCAGCTGGCAGCCCAGCATCCGCAAGGAGCGCAGTGGCCGCTTGAGCGCCTCGAAGTGGCGGGTCACCTGGGATTCCGAGAGTTGCAGGATCAGCCGCTCGTTGGTGCTGCGCGGCAGCTGGAACAGGGCGAAGAAGAGCCAGCGCTGGAACTCGCGGTTGAGCAGACTCTGGGCACTGAGGGTCAGGCTGATGGGACAGCTCTGCTCGGAGCGCTGGCGGAGCAGAGTGAGAGTCTGCTCCGCCACCAGCCGATCCAGTTGCAGCAACAAGCCCACCTTCTCCGCCATCGGCATGAAGATCCCCGCCTGCAGGGCACGCCCCTGCTCGTCGTGCAGATAGGTGAGCAGCTCCTGCTGCAGCACCACCTGCCCCCGATCCTGCTGGATCGGCTGAGTGTAAAATTCGATGCCGTGCTCTTCGAGACGGCGGCTGATCAGGGTTCGCCAGCGTACCGTCCCCTTGCTGCTCTGCTCCTCATCCAGCTGCTTCTCGTAGAGGAACCAGCCGTTGTGCCCCTGCAGCCGGGCACTCTTGAGGGCCAGCTCAGCCTCCTCCTGCACCTTGAGCAGGCTATCTTCTGCCTGATAACAGACGGCGCCGAGATAGACCGCAGTCTCGGGGTTGACCTCCTGCGGCCAATGCAGCCGTTGCAGGCTCTTGAGCAGCTGGCTGGCGCTATCCACCATCTCGCTCTCGGACATATTGGGCAGCAACACCGCAAAAACCTGACCGGCGTAGCGGGCCTGCAGGGCACCGTTATGCTTGCGCACGAAGGCACCTATGGTGGCGCTCGCCTGCATCATCAAATCGTGCCCCAGCAGCTCGAACTGATCGGCCTCCAGCTCCTCCAGACAGGCGAGATCGATCAGCAGCACGCCGCCGCTCATCACGCTCGCCTCCATGATGGCGCTCTCCAGCCGATTGTCGAAAAACAGCCGGTTGCCGATGCCGGTCATCTTGTCGACGAAGGCGTTGCTGCGAATGAAGTTGTCGAAGCGGCTGCGCTCCTTGCGGGCATCCGCCAGCTCGGCCAGCAGATGATCGAGGGCCTGACTGGCGGCCACCGGCCACTCTTCGGCGGGGTCATGGCTCAGTTTGGAGAGTTTGTCATCGAGGATCAGCTGGGCGCGAATGCCCAGCAGCTCGGCCCCGCGCAGCTGTTGGCGCAGCCAGCGGATGGAGTACCAGAGACCGAACACCACGATAAAAATGCCCAGCGAGATGCCGGACATCGCCTTGATGGAGTATTCCGCCTCCTTGAAGGGGCGCTCCAGTTTGAAGTTGGCCTGCATGCCGGCCTGATGGGGCAGCGGGTGGCTGTATGGCACCAGCAGCTGCTCGTCGACCGGATTACGCACATCGCGGAACCAGTAGACCCGCTGGTTATTCTGGCGCACCTCCAGCTCGACCACATGGGCAGCCCGCAGCAGGGTGGGCAGCCAGTGGCTCATATCCTCCATGTCGTGAGCAACATCGAGCTGCTTGTCGATCACTTCGACCAGTGCATCGACCTTCTTTTGCTGCAACTCCATGCCCAGCTCGCGAAAGCTGAACACCCCGCCAATCAGCACGGTCGCCATGGCTGCGATCACGCAAAGGGTGATAAATGAGACAAGCTGTGTAGTAAGTTTCATGCGCCTTTCCGTATGCCCAGCATCATCCATGTCGCCTCATGGTAGCAGCGGCGATCGGGCCACAGCTATGGATGAAGATCCCGCTTCTGCAATTTAAGCGGGCAAGCATAACCCAAAGCAGAGGGAGAATACCAAGGATGACGGGCTACAGATGCGGGACAGGGCGGGATGACAGACAGAAAAATGGTCCCTCAAAGGGGACCAAAAGGAACACTCATATCAAAACTAACACTCTGTGCTACTGACAAAAAACAGATACAGGAGTATTGAACACACGGTGAGTCAAACCGCAGGGCTACTCTAATGCAGTTCGGATAAGCTGGGCAATTGTCATTTATGACAGGTCAGCGATTGAATCTAGCCAAAGTTAATAATAAACACATTTAAAATCATGTAGTTAAAAAATCAATCAACAAGTGTGACAAGTCGGACTCAAATTGATTGCACTAATGCTCTATGATGGCTCAGCCCATTTGCATCCGATTACCACGATGGTGGTTTATGCTGAAAATATTCAAGACGCCCTCTTTCTGGGTGACGCTATTGCTGCTTGGCGCGCCTATCGTATTGAGTCAGGTATTGGCCCCCTTGTTGGCCACCCCGCTTTCACGCTATTTGCTGGAACAGAAGAAGTGGGAAATTGAAGCCGCGATGAGCGCTCGCAGCAAAGAGCTGACCGATAGCATCACGGCTCAACTCGCCGGATTTACGTTCGATTGCGGCCCTCAAGATATGGCGCTGCTTCGCAATTATCGCTTTTATAACAGCCATATCCGGGTTCAGGGCATCAAACTAGGCTCTGGCGGTGGTTGCTCCAGCTTGGGTCCGGATATCCCGCTAAACCTTGATAAACCGCTTTCCGAGCTAAAGGAAAAGCAAACAGGACTGGTTGCCACAGCAGCAAGATTCAATACAGAACAAGAGATGGTGGCTTATTACCGGGTCGGTAATAACACCGTATATTGGGTGCTCAATAACTGGAGTAATACTTGGTTAATGACCCCCTGTGCCTACTGCTTTTACATTGAATTTCGCCAGGATCAGCGTGACGTACAAGCCGTTGTGTTCCCCCGTGGCAATAGTGCCATCAAATCCGAGAGCAGCAGTCACAGCCTGACCTTTACACAACCATTCACAGGCATTGTACAAACCCTGTGGGCAGGCACTGAGCTGGAAAAGTATGCTGCCCAACTGACCCATCAGTATGGGAAATGGGTCGGCGCCGTGCTGGGGCTACTGTTTGCCAGCGTCTACTGGCTGCTGCGCAGCTACCGGCGCTCCCTCAAGGGGATGCTGCAAACGGGGTTGGCCAAGCGGGAATTTGTGCCTTTTTACCAGCCTGTGGTGAACAGCCAAACTCGACAGGTGGTCGGCTTTGAGGCTCTGCTGCGCTGGCAACGAGGCAATGAATTGATTCCGCCCGGCTCCTTTATCGAGTATGCGGAGGAGCAGGGGCTGATCCTGCCGATGACCGAGCAGTTACTGGAGCAAGTGATCAGCGACCTGCCACTGCTGGCGCCGGAGCAGTGGGTCAGCGTCAATCTGGTGGCAGCCCATATCGAGCACCCCTTGCTGCGCAACCTGCTCCATCACAACCACAACCCCTCACCCGCCCAACTCACCTTCGAGCTGACCGAGCGCAAGCCGATCCTCGACATCAAGGCGGCCACCGAGGAGATCTCATTGCTGCAGCAGATGGGTTATCACTTCAAGCTGGATGATTTCGGTACCGGCTACGGTGGCTTTGCCTACCTGCAGAGCCTGGGGATCCGTCAGATCAAGATCGACAAGATGTTCGTCGATACCATAGGCACCAACGACCTCAAGCGCAGCGTACTGGACGCCATCATCGTCTTTGGTCGGGAATCAGGCATGGAGATGATCGCCGAAGGGGTCGAGAGTCAGCTCCAGGTCGACTATCTGAGCCAGCACGGCGTCTATCTGATCCAGGGCTACTTCTTCGGCAAGCCCATGCCACTGAAGATGCTGTCTCTCTGGCAACGGGAGTGGCAACAGCAATACCGCAAGGCCAGCTGACGCAGACATTACAGGATCTGACCGCGACACAGCTTGGCAAGCTGATCGATATCCCCAAGCCGGTGCTGGCTGTGCTGATAGCCCAGCCCGGCCATCAGGTGGGTAAAGCCCCCCCTGCAGACCACACACCGGTTCCGTCGTGAAATCGAACCGCCTCCTTCCCCCCTTATTTACATTCAGCAACAAAATGATCTGCCCTGACGGGGATAACAGCCTTTATCATAAGGAGCCGGTTATCGTGCAATCGATAACTGCGCAACCTGTTTATGTCGCCCGGTCGTCCAGACCCCCAACAGAGAACCATTGCCTATGAAGACAGTTATCCGGCAAGAGATTGCCCTGCCCGTCGGCCTGCTGACCCTGTTCTTTTTCAAGACGCTCGGCAGCGACCTGCTGACAGAGACAACTCCGCTCGGGATCTATCTTCCGGTATCGGCGGCACTACTGGCCATCGTCACCTGGGCCATCTTCTCGGTGGTGCGCCACTCCGATGCCCTCGCCATCAAGCTGGGCGAGCCCTTCGGCACCCTGATCCTCACCCTCTCGGTCATCTCGCTGGAGGTGGTGATGATCTCCTCGGTGATGCTGACCGGCGAGCCCAACCCCACCATGGCCCGCGATACCATGTTTGCGGTAGTGATGCTGGTGAGTACCGGTCTGGTGGGCTTCACCCTGCTGTTTGGCGGCTGGCGCTACCACACCCAGAGCTTCAATCTGGACGGAGTGAAATCCTATCTGGTGGCCATCATCCCGCTGGCCCTGCTCTGTCTGGTGCTGCCCAACTTCACGGAGGGTGGTGCAATCGGCAGTATGTCGCGCGCCATGTCGTGGATGCTGATCATCATCTCGATCCTGCTCTACGGGGTCTTTCTGCTGATCCAGACCCGCAGCCACAGCCACTTCTTCGTCGACAGCGATCACGAGGATTATGAGGAGCACCACGGCCCGCTGCAGAGCAACGTCTATCACACCATCCTGCTGCTCGCCTACCTGCTGGTGGTGATCCTGCTGGCCAAGACCCTGGCCATCCCCATCAACTACGGGGTGCATGTGATGGAAGCACCCGCCGCACTGGGCGGCTTTATCGTGGCCTGCATCGTGCTGGCCCCCGAAGCAGTCGGCGCCATCAAGGCAGCCTTCAACAACCAGCTTCAACGGGCAATGAACCTCTACTTCGGCTCGGTGCTGGCCACCATCGCCCTCACCGTGCCTGCCGTACTCTTTATCGGCTCCATGCTGGGTCAGGAGGTGCGCCTCGGCCTCTCCCCCGCCGATATGGTACTGCTGGTCACGACCTTGATGGTCTGTAAGGTGACCTTCAGCAGCGGCCGCACCAATGTGCTGCACGGTGCGACCCATCTGGTGTTGTTTGTGGTCTATTTGTTCCTGATGTTCGAGCACGAATAACTACATCCAGCCAACACCCGACATGCAAAGACCGCCCGATGGGCGGTCTTTTGTTATGGGCTTCCGAGTGCAGCCGCTTCCCCCTCATCCCCACCGCTTCTCCCGCCAGGGGAGAAGGGAGATCAAGGCTTACAGACTGGGCAGCACCCCGGTCGGGATCAGGTCGTTGTAGCTGGCACGACCCAGCAGGGCGGCGGCCGCCTCGATATCCGGCGCGAAGTACCTGTCCTTGTCGTAGAAGCTCACCTCTGCCCGCAGTCGCCCCTTGGCCTGCTCGATCAGCTCGGTACTACGCAACGGCGCGCGGAAATCGAGCCCCTGTGCCGCCGCCAGCAGTTCGACCGCCAGAATGCCGCGGGTGTTCTCGGCCATGTCCGCCAGTCGACGGCCGGCGAAGGTCGCCATGGAGACGTGATCCTCCTGATTGGCGGAAGTGGGCAGACTATCCACCGAGGCCGGGTGTGCCAGGGTCTTGTTCTCGGAGGCGAGCGCCGCCGAGGTGACCTGAGCGATCATAAAGCCCGAATTCACCCCGCCGTTGTTGACCAGAAACGCCGGCAGACCGGACATCCGCGAGTCAATCAGCAGTGCCATCCGCCGCTCGGAGAGCGAGCCGATTTCGGCGATGGCCAGCGCCAGATTGTCGGCGGCGAAGGCGACCGGCTCTGCATGGAAGTTGCCGCCAGAGAGAATGTCCTCATCCTCGGCAAACACCAGCGGGTTGTCTGAAACCGCGTTGGCCTCGCACACCAGCACCTCGGCCGCCTGGCGGATCTGGGTCAGGCAGGCACCCATCACCTGCGGCTGGCAGCGCAATGAGTAGGGATCCTGTACCTTCTCGCAGTTGTGATGGGACATGCCAATCTCGCTGCCATCCACCAGCAGGTGGCGATAGCAGGCGGCCGCATCGATCTGGCCACGCTGACCGCGCACCGCGTGGATACGGGCATCGAACGGACGGCGACTGCCAAGGGCCGCCTCCACGCTCATGGCACCTATGGTGATGGCACCGGCGTAGAGATCCTCGGCATGGAACAGCCCTTCCAGCGCGAAGGCGGTGCTCGCCTGAGTGCCGTTAAGCAGCGCCAATCCTTCTTTGGGTGCCAGCGCGATAGGCTCGAGCCCGGCAATTTTCAGCGCAGTAGCGGCGTCGATCAGCTCGCCCTTGTGGCGGGCCTTGCCCTCCCCGATCAGCAGGCAGCTCATATGGGCCAGCGGCGCCAGATCGCCGGAGGCACCGACGGAGCCCTTCTTCGGTACCACCGGATAGACTTCGGCGTTGATGAGGGTCATCAGGGCCTCAAGCACCGCCAGCCGGATGCCGGAGAAGCCGCGCGCCAGCGAGTTGAGCTTGAGCACCATCATCAGCCGCACGGTGGCGTCATCCATATATTCGCCGATGCCAGCGGCATGGGAAAGCACGATGGAGCGCTGCAGCTCGTCCAGCTGCTCCACCGGAATGCGGGTGTTGGCCAACAGGCCAAAGCCGGTGTTGATGCCATACACCACCCGGTTCTGCTCGATCACCTTGGTAACCACAGCAGCTGAGGCGTGGATCCCCGGCAGGGCGGCCGGATCCAGTGAAACATGTACCGGCTCGCGGCTGACGCGGCGCAGGGTGGCAAGATCCAGCTCGCCCGGGGTAATAGTCAATTCAAACATGGTGTTACACCTTTCCTTTGACACCGTTGGCGCCGTCAATCATCGGCAGATCCAGTCTCGCCTCGTGGGCGCAGTTGATGGCAATCTCGTAGCCCGCATCCGCATGGCGCATCACCCCGGTGGCCGGGTCGTTGCGCAGCACGCGGCCGACCCGCTTGGCGGCATCATCGGAGCCGTCACAAACGATCACCACGCCGGAGTGCTGGGAGAAGCCCATGCCGACCCCGCCGCCGTGGTGCAGGGAGACCCAGGTCGCGCCACCAGCGGTGTTGAGCAGGGCGTTGAGCAGCGGCCAGTCGGAGACGGCATCGGAGCCATCCATCATCGACTCGGTCTCGCGGTTCGGGCTCGCCACCGAGCCGGAATCCAGATGGTCGCGGCCAATGACGATGGGGGCTTTCAGCTCGCCGTTTTTCACCATCTCGTTGAAGGCCAGACCAAGGCGTACCCGATCCTTGACCCCGACCCAGCAGATCCGCGCCGGCAGCCCCTGAAACGCGATACGTTCGCGGGCCATGTCGAGCCAGTTGTGCAGGTGAGGATCATCGGGGATCAGCTCTTTCACCTTCTGATCGGTCTTGTAGATATCTTCCGGATCGCCGGAGAGGGCCACCCAGCGGAACGGGCCTATCCCCTCGCAGAACAGCGGGCGGATATAGGCGGGGACGAAGCCGGGGAAGTCGAAGGCATTTTTCACCCCCTCCTCAAGCGCCATCTGACGGATGTTGTTGCCGTAATCCAGAGTCGCCGCGCCACGCTCTTGCAGGGTCAGCATCGCCTCCACCTGACGGGCCATGGAGCGACGAGCGGCCACGTTTACCTCGTTCGGTGCACTCTTTTGCAGCTCGTGCCACTGGGCCACGCTCCAACCCTGTGGCAGGTAGCCATGGATCGGGTCGTGGGCAGAGGTCTGGTCGGTCACCACGTCAGGGGTGATGCCACGGGCCACCAGCTCGGCGAACACGTCAGCGGCGTTGCCGAGCAGGCCGACGGAGACGGCGCTGCCGCTCTGCTTGGCCTCTTCGATCATGGCCAGCGCCTCATCCAGAGTGTGAGCCTTCTTGTCCACATAACGGGTGCGCAGACGAAAATCGATGCGGGTCTCGTCGCACTCCACCGCGATCATCGAGAAGCCTGCCATGGTGGCGGCCAGCGGCTGGGCACCGCCCATACCGCCCAAGCCACCGGTCAGGATCCAGCGCCCTTTGGGTTCACCGTTGAAGTGCTGGTTGGCCACCGCGAAGAAGGTCTCGTAGGTACCCTGCACGATCCCCTGGGTGCCAATATAGATCCACGAACCCGCGGTCATCTGGCCGTACATCATCAAGCCCTTCTTATCGAGCTCATTGAAGTGCTCCCAGTTGGCCCAGTGCGGCACCAGATTGGAGTTGGCGATCAGCACTCGCGGCGCATCCTTGTGGGTCTGGAACACCCCGACCGGCTTGCCGGATTGCACCAGCAGGGTCTGATCCTCCTCCAGCCGGGTCAGCACCTCGACGATCTTGTCAAAGCAGGCCCAGTTGCGGGCGGCGCGACCGATGCCGCCATAGACCACCAGCGACTGGGGATGCTCGGCCACCTCGGGGTCCAGGTTGTTCATCAGCATCCGCAGCGGCGCTTCGGTGAGCCAGCTCTTGGCGGTCAGTTCGGTGCCGCGCGGGGCACGGATCACGCGGTTAGGATCATGACGGGGATCCTGCTGTTGCACAGACATACACACTCCTTGTTGTATCAATAGGGTGCCTTCGGCGACGGGCGGCCAAAGGGGTTAACGGGTCAACAGATGAACCAGTCGCGCGGCCACGCGGGCACTGCGGTTGTCCTGATCCAGCGTCGGGTTGTACTCGGCCAGATCGGCGAGCCTGAGCTTGCCGCTGGCCCGGATATGGGCGATCAGCGGTTCGATCACCGCCAGCTCCACGCCGCGGGCGGCTGGAGCGCTCACTCCCGGCATCACGGAGCCAGGCAGCACATCGAGATCGATGGTTAGATAGAGGTGATCACAATCGGCGATAAAGGCGTCCAGCCAGCTTAGCAAGGCTGGCAGCCCGGTCTGGGTCATCGCCTCGTCCAGCACATGCCACACACCCAGCGCCTTGGCACGGGCAAACAGGGCTTGGGTATTGGCGGTCTCGGCCACCCCAAGGCAGGCGTAGTGAAACGGTGTGCCCTGAGCGGCGCACTGCTCGGCGATCTGGAAGAAGGGAGTGCCGGAGCTTGCCAGCTCCTGTTTCATCCGCAGGTCAAAGTGGGCGTCGAAATTGATAATACCGACCTTGCCACTGCCGCCCAGATGACGGTTGAGGCCACTCCAGCTGCCGAACGCCACCTCGTGACCGCCCCCCAGCACCAGCGGAAAGTGGCCCAGATCGAGTGCTGCGGCAACCCGCTCGGCCAGATGGCCGTGGGCGGCGTCGAGATCCCCATCGGTACAGCTCACATCCCCGCCATCGTAGATGGGACGGTTCAGGTGCCAGGCAGTATTGGCCAGCAGCTTGCGGACCACCAGCGGCGCCCCGGCGGCGCCGACACGCCCCTTGTTGCGGCGCACCCCTTCATCGCAGGCAAAACCAAGCAGTACTACACCTGCTGCCTCTTGTGCTCCGGCGGTCCAGGGCTGCACCTTGTCATGCCAGCGCAGGGCCAGTTCGCCATCTTCCGGATCCTGCCGCCCCTGCCAGAGCGACATATCGACCGGGTTGCACTTATCCATGGAGGGTCTCCTCACCGTTGAAGATGCGGCCTGCCAGCTGATCGACGCCGACCATGTAGCTCAGCTCGGCCGGATGGGCGCAGTGCCAGATCAGAAAATCGGCCGCCATGCCCGCCTTGAGCTGGCCAAGGCGATCCTGCTCGCCGAGCGCTTTGGCGGCGTGACGGGTCACCCCGACCATGGCCTCCACCGGCGTCAGACCAAACAGGGTGCATGCCATGTTCATTGCCATCCGCAGTGAGACGATGGGGGCGGTACCTGGGTTGATGTCGGAGGAGACCGCCATCGCCACCCCCGCCTTGCGCAGGGCGGCAACCGGCGGCAGCTTGGTCTCTTTGAGAAAATAGAAGGCGGTGGGCAGCAGGGTGGCGACTACACCACGGTGGGCCAGCGCCAGGATCCCCTGCGGATCCAGATACTCCAGATGATCCACCGAAAGGGCGCCGAAGTTGGCGGCGAGGGTGCTGCCACCGAGGTTGGAGAGCTGATCCATATGCCCCTTCACCGGCAGGCCGTATTGATCCGCCGCCAGATAGACCTGCTCGGTCTGGGCCAGCGAAAAGCCGATGTGCTCGCAGAAGACATCTACCGCATCGGCCAGACCCGCCTCGGCGGCGGCCGGGATGATCTCCTGACAGATGGTCTCGACCCAGCTGTCGGGATCGTCGCGATACTCCGGCGGCACCGCATGGGCCGCCAGCAGAGTGGTCTTGACCCGGATCGGCAACGCCTCTCCCAGTCGGCGGGCCACCCGCAGCATCTTGAGTTCGTCATCCAGCGTCAGGCCATAGCCGGATTTTATCTCCACCGTAGTGACCCCTTCGCGGATCAGGGATGTTACCCTCGGCTGCGCCAGCTCAAAGAGCTGATCCTCGCTGGCGGAGCGGGTTGCACGCACCGTGCTGATGATGCCACCGCCCCGACGGGCGATCTCGGCATAGGGCACTCCCTGCTGACGCAGCTCGAACTCTTCGGCACGGCTGCCGGCGAAGACCAGATGGGTGTGGCAATCGATAAGGCCGGGGGTGACCAGCTTGCCCTGCATATCATGCCAGTGAGCGGGATACTGCCCCTTCAGTTCGGCCATCGGCACCAGCGCATGGATCTTGCCATCCTTCACGCCGATGGCGTGGAGCGGCAGCAGGCCGTAGTCGGCCAGCTCATCATTCAGGGTGGCGGGTGTCACGTTGAGCCAGACACGCTCGCAGTTCAACAGTTCCTTGTTCATAGCGACCTCAAATGTATATACATACTCTTATAGTCGATCTCTATGACGAAAGAAAGAGCGAAGTTTACATCCTGATAACAGCATCAAACTTAGAGTTTAAGCACAAAAAAGCCCACCAGGAGGTGGGCTTTGCAAAATCAAGTTGTATAGACATTTACTCAAGCTGAGTCTTGGAGCTGAGCTTGTAGCGGGAACCGGGGGAGAGCAAACGGGCGTAGGAGACCAGATGCCCCTCCGACCAGGTACGCCGATGCAACAACAGGCAGGGGGAATCTACGCGGATCTGCAACAATCCCGCCTCACCGGCGCTCGGCAGCACGGCTTCCACCACGTGCTCCATCTCGGAGAGGGGGCAGACATCCATCAGATAGCGGTTGGGGGTCTGTTGGGTAAAATCCTGCTCGCCATAGCCCGGCAAGCGCCCGGCATCGACGAAGCGTTCCTCCAATTGCAACGGCTCCCCATCGGCCTGATGGACGATCAGGCTGTGAAAGATGGGGGCGCCAACCCGCAGCCCCAGTTGTACCGCCACCTTCTCGTCGGCGGCCAGCCGCTGCAGCCGGATCACCCGGGCGCTGTACTCGCCGCCACGCTCGGCGATCTCGTCGGCAATATTGCGAATAGCCAGCAGCGGCGATTCGGTACGCCTGTCCGCCACGAAGCTGCCGGAACCTGCGGTACGCACCAGCCACCCTTCCGCCACCAGTTCCCGCAACGCCCGGTTGACCGTCATCCGGCTCACGGTGAACTGCTCGCACAGGGCAGCTTCGGTCGGGATCCTGTCCCCCGCCTGATAGTGGCGTTCGCGGATCCCGTCCAGAATATGCTGTTTGATCTGCAGATAGAGGGCTGGCGCCACCATGAAGCTCCCTAGCGCCGACGGTGGGGCGGACGCATGTCCGGCCAGGCGCGGTAGACATCGGGGATCTGATCCGGCCCGCTGATGCAGAGATCGAGATCATGCAGCAAGCCATCCTTGATCCCGTAGATCCAGCCGTGAACGGCCAACTCCTGCCCCTTGCGCCAGGCGTTCTGGATGATGGTGGTGTGGCAGACGTTGGCGACCTGCTCGGCCACGTTCAGCTCGCACAGGTAGTCGAAGCGCTCATGCTCATCCTCGATGGCCTCGAGCTCTTCACCGTATTTGAAGTAGACATCCTTGATGTTGCGCAGCCAGTTGTCGATGAGACCCAGCTCCTGGTTCTGCATCGCCGCCTTGACGCCACCGCAACCATAGTGACCGCAGACGATGATGTGCTTCACCTTGAGGACTTCTACCGCGTATTGCAGCACGGAAAGGCAGTTGAAATCGGTATGCACCACCAGATTGGCGACGTTGCGGTGGACGAAGACATCCCCCGGCAGCAAGCCCATCAGCTGGTTGGCGGGGACCCGGCTGTCGGAACAACCAATCCAGAGGTATTCGGGGGCCTGCTGGGCGGAAAGAGTGGCAAAGAAAGCGGGATCTTCGGCTTTGATCCGTTCGGCCCACTCACGGTTGTTGGTAAACAGGTCGTTCAACAGTTTCACTTCTGCTCTCCCTAATGTGGCAGTGGCGGCAACATAACACACTCAAGGGTAACCAAAGCAAGGCCGACCAGATCCCTGCGAAACAAAAACAGGGCCATCAGGCCCTGTTTTTATGAGAGGAAGCATCAGGCTTCCATGGCATCTTTCAGCTTCTTGAGTGCGTTTTTCTCAAGCTGACGCACACGCTCGGCAGAAACGCCGTAGGTATCGGCCAGCTCCTGCAGAGTGGTCTTGCTGTCATCATCGAGCCAGCGGGCGCGGATGATGTGCTGGCTGCGCTCATCCAGGGTGGCGAGGGCCGAGCTCAGACGACGGGTCGCGTGATCGTCCCAGTTGTCGTTCTCGATGGTCGCGGCCAGATCAGAGGATTTGTCCTCCAGATAGTGAACCGGAGCGAAACCGCCTTCTTCTTCATCATCACCCACCAGATCGAACGCCTGATCGTAGTTGGCCATCCGCGCTTCCATTTCGGTCACGTCAGCGGCAGAAACGCCGAGGTCGGCCGCAACGGCCTGAACCTCTTCGTGGTTCAGCCAGCCCAGACGCTTTTTGGATTTGCGCAGGTTGAAGAAGAGCTTGCGCTGGGCCTTGGTGGTCGCCACCTTGACCATGCGCCAGTTGCGCAGGACATATTCGTGGATTTCGGCCTTGATCCAGTGCACGGCAAAGGAGACCAGACGCACACCGACCGTCGGGTCGAAGCGCTTGACCGCCTTCATCAGGCCGATGTTGCCTTCCTGAACCAGATCGGCCTGAGGCAGACCGTAACCGGCATAACTCTTGGCGACATGAACGACAAAGCGCAGGTGCGACATAACCAGCTGACGAGCAGCCTCAAGATCGCCATCCTGCTGCAAACGCTCAGCCAGTTCACGCTCTTCCTCTGCGCTCAGCACAGGAATAGAGTTTACTGCCTGGATATAGCCTTCCAGACTACCTTGCGGAATCAGAGCCATAGTGCGCTGCAATGAAGTTCCCATCTGTTACCTCTTACTTTTCAATCGAATCAGTCTAACACCCTGAGAGGGTCTGTCTACTGACCGGATGCCATTCTGCGGCGTGTATCAAAGAACATGCCCAGTTTTAGACCGGCTTATCTTAAGCCTGCAGGATGAATCATGAATGAACAGTCAAAAAAAGGGGGTCACAATGAAGGACCCCCGAAAAGTAGCATGCTAAGTCCATTGTTGCGGAGCTCGCAACCTTCACATGCTTGCCAAGTCTGACGAGCAAGGCAGAGGGGCCACACCCGTATAAATGCTTCAGCTTTAATAGACTGCTTATAAATCAGAAGGTTCACTGGATCTAGCGAAGATCCGGAAGATCATTGTTATTCAGAATACTCTGACTATGGGGGCCAAGCCAGAAACGGCCCCTCTTTTACTTGATCCGCCTCTCAAAATCCAGCGATTTACTTTGATGACAAAGTAATCAGGATGGTTCGATGTCGCGAATGTGGCGATGGACCGAGAACCAGGAGGCAATCAGCCCCAGCAGGGCGCCCAGCAAGATCAGATTGATCCCGTCTACCGCTCCCATGCCAACCAGCCGGAAGTTACTGTTATACAAGCCCGCCAGCTCCTTCACCACCCCTTCACTCCAGATCACCATCACTTCGGTCAGCCACCAGGCCAGCATGCCGCCGATCACCCCGAACCAGATACCGGTATAGAGGAAAGGGCGATGAATGAAGGAGTCGGTCGCCCCCACCAGCTTGAGCACTTCAATCTCGGAACGCTGGTTGAGGATGTTGAGACGCAGGGTATTGCCGACGATCAGCAATACGGCGGAGAGCAGCAGCACCGCGATACCGGTAATGGTGTGGCGCAGCAGGTTCATGATCCCCTGCAGCCGGGTCAGCCACTGCAGATCCAGCTTGCCCTGTTCGACCCCCACCTCGTTGTTGAGCTTGCTGAGCAGCTCGGCGGCCCCTTCCGGGTTCTGCCAGCGCGGATCAGGAATGACGCTCAGCACCGGCGGTAGCGGGTTGCTGTCCAGATAATCGAGGGCATCGCCGAAGCCGGAGATCTCGCGAAACTCCCGCAACGCATCGTCACGGCTCAGGTAGGTGACCGAATCCACCTCGGGATAGAGCAGGATCCTGTGCTGCAGATCGAGAATGCTCTGCTCCGGCAGATCCTTGCGCAGGTAAAGAGAGATCTGGGAACTACTCTGCCAGCTCCCCTCCACCACCTCGGCGTTTTTCAGCAGCACGTGGAAACAGGAGGGCAGTGCCAAGCTGACGCCGAGCACCGCCAGCGTCATCAGTGAGGCGAGCGGATTGCGCCACAACTCCCCGAGACTGGCAAATGCCTGCCGCACATGATCAACCCCGTACATCATCAGACGGCGCAGCGGCGGTTGTTTATGACGAACGATAGCCATCAGAGCTCCTCCCCGGCCGAATACATGCGACCCGCCTTGAGGGTCAGAGTGCGATAGCGCATGCGCGCGATCAGCCCCAGATCATGGGTGGCAATCAGTACCGAGACCCCAAAATTGTTGAACTCCTGAAATAGCCGCATGATATCCATGGAGAGCTGGGGATCCAGGTTGCCGGTCGGTTCATCCGCCAGCAGCAGCGGCGGCTTGTTGACGATGGCACGAGCGATGCCGACCCGCTGCTGCTCACCACCGGAGAGCATGCGCGGCTGGTAACGCTCCTTGCCGAGCAGCCCCACCTTGTCCAGCGCCGCCGCCACCCGCTTGTTGATGTCCGCATGGCTGTAGCCATCGATCACCAGCGGCAGCGCCACGTTGTCGAACACGGTGCGGTCCATCAGCAGGCGGTGATCCTGAAAGATCATCCCGATCTGGCGGCGAACATAGGGGATCTGGCTGCGCTGGATATGGCTGACATCATCACCATGAAAGAAGACGCGACCATCGGTCGGACGCTCCATCACGCTGATCAGTTTGAGGAGGGTACTCTTGCCCGCCCCCGAGTGCCCGGTCAGAAAGGCCATCTCTCCCTTGCGCAGGTGAAAGCTGACCTTTTGCAGCGCCTGATGGCCGCCGCTGTATACCTTGCTGACCTTGTCAAAACGAATCATAACGGTTCCCTGAAATTGACAAACCCCGACCGGAGTCGGGGTATGGAACACTTAATCATCACGGCTGAGCTGACTCATCGCGGCCGGACTTATTCATCGCGGCTGAAGAGCGCCTCGATGAAGTCGTTGGCAACGAAGGGACGCAGATCGTCGATCCCCTCGCCCACCCCGATATAGCGGATCGGGATCTGGAACTTGTCGGCCACCGCGAAGATGACGCCGCCCTTGGCCGTGCCATCCAGCTTGGTGAGGGTGATGCCGGTCAGGCCAACCGCCTCGCTGAACAGCTTGGCCTGGCTCAGCGCATTCTGGCCGGTGCCGGCGTCCAGCGTCAGCATGATCTCGTGGGGCGCCTCTTCATCCAGCTTCTTCATCACCCGCACCACCTTCTTGAGCTCTTCCATCAGGTTGCTCTTGTTCTGCAGGCGACCGGCGGTGTCGGCGATCAGCACATCAGCCCCGCGGGAGCGGGCAGCCTCGATGGCGTCATAAATGACGGAAGCGGAGTCGGCACCGGTATGCTGGGCAATCACCGGAATGTTGTTGCGCTGACCCCAAACCTGCAGCTGTTCGACCGCAGCGGCACGGAAGGTGTCACCCGCCGCCAGCATCACGCTCTTGCCTTCAGCCTGGAACTGTTTGGCCAGCTTGCCGATGGTAGTGGTCTTGCCGACGCCGTTTACGCCGACCATCAGGATCACGTAAGGCTTCTTGCTGGTGTCGATCACCAGCGGCTGCTCGACCTTGGCCAGCATCTCGCCCATGTCCTGCTTGAGCAGGCCATAGAGCGCCTCGGCATCCTTGAGCTGCTTGCGGTCCGCGTGCTGCACCAACCCCTCGATGATACGAGTAGTGGTATCCACACCGAGATCGGCGGTCAGCAGCTGGGTTTCCAGCTCTTCAAACAGCTCATCGTCGATCTTCTTACCACGGAACAGGCCGAAGAAACCGGAGCCGATATTCTCCTTGGTGCGTACCAGACTGCGCTTGAGGCGAGCAAAGAAGCCCTCCCGCTGCGGTTTGTCCTGGGTGTCATCGTCCACCTTGGCGGCCAGCGGCAGAGCGGCCAGGGCGGCAGCCTCAGCCTCCATCGCGGCGACCAGGCGCAGATCTTCCGCACGTTGGGCCTCTTTGGCGATACGGGCTTCTTCAGCAGCCTGAGCTTCAGCGGCAATACGAGCCTCCTCCGCAGCGCGAGCCTCGGCAGCAATGCAAGCCTCTTCCGCAGCACGGGCTTCGGCAGCAATACGAGCCTCTTCCGCAGCACGGGCTTCGGCAGCAATGCGAGCCTCCTCCGCAG
>NZ_CAWNZT010000096.1:28171-42323 GCF_963878965.1 Aeromonas sp. HMWF015
CGGCAGCGATACGAGCCTCTTCCGCAGCACGGACTTCGGCGGCGATACGAGCCTCTTCCGCAGCACGGGCTTCGGCAGCGATACGAGCCTCTTCCGCGGCGCGGGCGTCAGCAGCAATGCGAGCGGCTTCAGCGGCACGCTCCTCTTCGGCGATCAGCGCTTCGTTGACGATCACCGGCTCCAGGTCGGAAGCGCACTCCTCCACCACCAGTGGGCCGTGGTCGTCCAGCTCGGTCGGCAGGCAGCAATCATCTTGCAAAACGGGATTCTGTGCGCTGGCAGGCACTTCGGGGGCAACGGCCAGCGTACTATCGGAAACAGTTGTATCGGAAACGGGAGCGGGGGGAGCAGTGACCTCGGGCTCAACGGTAACGGGGGTGGCTTGGGGTGTCTGTGGTTGGACAGCCTCAGCCTCTTCTTTCTTGCGGCCGAAACCCAGCCAGGAAAACAAACCTTTTGCCATCTAAAAATACTCACATCAAAGGCTGACTGCTAAGATAGCCGTCCCTTGGCGGGTCGGCATAAAAATGAACCGCCTTATACTACCACTTTATTTTCTGACGATGAAACGCGATGCCCAGAGTGAAATCCAGCCGTAGCAACCCGAGCAAGAGTCCCGCCCCGCAAGGAAAATCGGGCTTTGTAAGAATCATCAGCGGCCAGTGGCGAGGCCGCAAATTGCCGGTCAAGGATGTGGAGGGGCTCAGACCCACCACGGATCGCGTCAAGGAGACCATCTTCAACTGGCTGGCCCCCCACATTCGTGGCACCCGCTGCCTGGATCTGTTTGCCGGTAGCGGCGGACTCGGACTGGAGGCGCTATCGCGCTATGCCGAGCAGGTGACCCTGATCGAAATGGACAAGGGGGCCGCCGACCAGATCAAGAAGAACCTGACAGCCCTCGGCAGCAGTCAGGGTCAGGTGATCCAGTCAGATGCAGTGAGCTGGCTACAAGGCCCGGCCACGCCGTTTGATTTGGTGTTCCTCGATCCGCCCTTTCGCCGCGAGCTGCTGCCGCAAGTGTGCGAACTGCTGGAGCAGCGCGGCTGGCTGGCGCCGGACGCCCTCATCTATCTGGAGCGGGAGAAGGAGATGGCCGATCTGGCGCTGCCCGCCAGCTGGCAACTACTCAAGGACAAGCAGGCAGGCCAAGTCTGCTACCAGCTCTATCTGCGGGACACCAAGAATGACGCTGCAGTTTAAAGGGGGGGATGGGCGCAGTGGCCCTCCCCGTCAATTTGGACAATGGCTCAAGGACAAGCAGGCAGGTCAGGTCTGTTATCAACTCTATCTACGGGAGGTAAACAATGAAGCGGGTCTTTAATCTGTTGGCGATGGGGCTGATATTGTTCTTCTGGTTTGGCGTGCTGGTGAGCCTGATTGCCCCGCTGCCCGGCAAACTCAACGGCTTTCTGCCGGTCTGCGGCGTGATCGTCGCCCTGCTGCACTGGCTGCAGGCCAGCATGATCAAGGCAGCTTGCAAACGCTACTTCGCTGTCACCAAGGCCGAATTTGTCACTGTGCTGATATTTGGCGTGTTTGGCATGGTCGACATTCGTCAGCGCCTGCAAGAGATCGTCAACGCCGCCCAGCGCGGCAATCTCTCGGACAAACCATAAAAGAAAAGGGGACGGCGGTAGCCGTCCCCTAGAGTCGTGTCGTCCTGTCCGTAGAACTGCAATGCTCCCTGCAATCCCTGACGTTATCCTAATCCTTTGGAATATCCCCTTTCCAATCCGTTGGCGTGTCCTGCGGCGTTCCTAGCCTGGCAATTCATCTTGAACTGCTTCACTGTCTCCATCCTGGAGGTGTCCATTACCACGTCCTGTGGGGTTCCTTGCGTCTTCCTGACAGATAACCATCCGGGTTATCTCACTTCATCCTGAAGTATTCCTCTCGCATCCGGCGAGGTCCTGTTCATCCTGAAGAACGAGGTTCCGTTCGTTCTGCTCCCATCCCGAGAGTGTCCTGCCGCATCCCGCGGTGTTCCTTTATTCATCCGTGACGATAACCATCCTGATTATCGAACTCATCCTGAGGTATCCCTTGTCCACATCCTGCGGACTATTCCATCTTTATGCGCTGCCCTGCATCCTGCCGGACCAGCTCCGTCCTTGTGAGACCCATACTAAGGAAATGCGCCCCCCGAACAAGGGCCATCCAATGATAAAGATCCGATGCAGCTCCCATCCCAAAATACAAACTTAAAAACTAACCCTTTAATATCAGTTAGTTATTTAGTTTCACGGGAAAGCTCGATCATTCTGGCATGGCTTCGCGTACGGCTCAAAGCGCCAGCCTCTTACAGTCGCTATGGCAGATCTCTTACACGTGTTTCGCCCCCAAAAACGGAGCAGGAAAACGGTTCAATCCTGACGTTAAGACTTAAAAATTAGTTGAATAAATATGCTTAAAAAAACCGCAAAAAAAGAGCCGAGACCAGGCTCGACTCTTCAACATTCCAATTTTTTAATCAGCTCAAGCGGTTGGCCGGATTGAGATAGGCCTTGCGCAACGATTCCGGTGCCAGCACCTCCAGTTCACCGCCGATGTTGTTCAACCAGCTGCGAAACTCCGGGGTGTCCTGCACTTCGGTCTCCACCACCACGCTGCGCTTGTCATAGCGGGTCATGCGCGGATTATTGCCGGGGATCTGGTTATCCACCAGCGACTGGCTGTTGGCATCGATCCGACCGACGAAGCGGATCGGGCCGCTCACATCCTGATAGCCCTGATCGCGGATCAGCTTCTGGATATTGAAATCCTTCGGCTGGGTGGCGCTGAAGTTGGTCAGCTCCACGTTCTTGATATGGTCAAACGGGATGCCGTAGACCTTGGGATCCAGCTCGGACAGAGTGCAGAGCAGGATCGGACCGTCCGGCTGATTGAGAATGCCGAGCGGGTTGATACGGTCGTAGCAGAGCCATACGGTGCGCTCTTTGATCACGCGCTGGATCTCGGCACTGAACTTGCGACCACGCCAGAGCGCATCGCGGATCAGGGTGCTGCGGCGGATCTCCGGGTTGCCGGCAAACGGACGCGGTGACTGGTGGACACTCTCCAGCCAGCGCTCGGCCAGTTCACTCTGGCTGTCGCGGATCACCTGGCTCGCCTTGTCGACCAGCGGGTTCAATTCAGTCAGTACACTCGCCGGCAACAGTTGGCTCGCCTGATCACTCCAGGTTTTCAGGGCCACCGCCAGCGAGAGCGGCATGATATTGGCAAAGTCGTTGAGGCCGTGGCGCTCGAAGCACCAGCCATGGGGTTTGCTGCGCTCGTCCGAGGTGAGGTCGAACAGTCCCATGCCGGACATTTCCTCCAGGTCCCGTTGCACGGTACGCAGACTGACGTGGATGCCTTCCTCTTCCAGTTTTACCTGGAGTTGGCTGGCGGTCAGCTTGTAAGGGCGGTGCGGGATGCAACGCGCCAAGGTCAGTTGTCGTAACAGCTTCTTGCTCATGGTGCTTGCCTTCACTGGTTTAGCGTTGACTGTATGCTAGTCGTGACTTGCGACAGTCTATGTCGCAAGTTTTGCTGCGACAACTGTCGCCATTTTCATACAAAACACACTAACCAATTGATTTACAAAGACAATGCACTCAAAAAAGGAGCCGCTGGAGGCTAAAATTAGCCAAAAATCCCTCAAATGAAAGTTCTATGTTGCGATTTATTGTTAGCATAAAACTCCGATTAATTAATTCATCTTAGAATATGATTTCAGGGGAGAGCATAACTCTCCCCTTTTGCTCACATAAGCCACGACCAGGCTGACTTGGTGATGGCCGCTCCGACCATGTAGCCAAACACCGCCAGCGCTGCCACACCGGCCACCAGCTTCTGACCGCGGGCCGGGCGCTTGAGCGCCATGACACCCAGACCGATATAGAGCACCAGTGCAATCAGCTTGGCCATCAGCCAGGGTTGTTGACCCGGGCTCAACTGCAAGGCCACCGCCAGCAACACACCAAACAGCAGCAGGAAGGTGTCGTTGATATGCGGCAGGATCTTCAGCCACTTCTGCTGCAACCGATCGCTGCCGGCCAGTGCCAGACTCCAGCGATAGATAAAGAGCAGCAGACTGACCAGCGCCAGCGTCATATGCAGGTGTTTTAACATGGGGTAATAGGCAATCATTTTGCTTCCTTGTCGTCGTCGGGTAGCCCGCTGTTCCAGTTGTGGGCATGGATACGCTCCTGCCCCTCCTCGTCGTCTTGCAACAGATCGGAGAGGATCTCCCGGTATTGCAGGCTCTTGTTGATATAAGTGTGTTCGTCGTCCAGATAGTTGACCTGCTCACGCAACAGCCAGTTATCGTGCTGCTTGAAGGTCTGCCCCGCCCGCCAGGCCTGGTTGGCCCGGAAACCGAGCTGGGTCAGGGCTTCCACCCCCAGATCGACCGCCGAGCCCAGGGTTTCCCGGTGCACGCTCTCGACCCCGTGGCGCAGGATCTCGTGGGCATGGGGCCGATCCAGCGCTCGCGCCAGGATCTTCAGGTGCGGGAAGTGCTTCTGCACCATCTCGATCACCGCCAGCGAGGTGGCAGGATCGTTGATGGAGAGCACCAGCAGCTTCGCCTTGTGCGCCCCGGCGGCATGGAGCAGGTCGATCCGGCTGGCATCGCCATAGAACACCTGATAACCATACTTGCGCAGGGTCTCTATCTGGCTGGCATCCTGCTCGAGGATGGTGGTGCCGATGCCGTGACCATGCAGCAGACGCCCCACAATCTGACCGAAGCGGCCGAAGCCCGCGATGATCACCGGATGCTCCACCAGCTCAGGTTGCTCATGCTGCGGCGCGTCGCTCTGGTTACGGTAATCGAACCAGGGCTGGATCACCCGATCGTTGAGGATCAGCAGCAGCGGGGTCAGCGCCATGGAGAGCGCCACCACCAGCGTCAGCAGCGAGATGGTCTCACCGGGCAGCACCCGGTTCTGGGCGGCAAACGAGAAGAGCACGAAGGCAAACTCGCCCCCTTGCGCCAACGCCAGCGCAAAGGTCCAGCGCTGACTCGGCGAGATGCGGATGGCAAAGCCGAGCGCCATCAGCACCAGCCATTTGAGCGCCATCAGACCAACCACCAGCGTCGGGATGAGAAAGGGGTGCTCGGCAAACAGGCCAAAATCGATCCCCGCCCCCACCGACATAAAGAACAGGCCGAGCAGCAAGCCCTTGAACGGCTCAATGTCCGCCTCCAGCTCGTGGCGATATTCGCTGTCGGCCAGCACCACACCGGCCAGGAAGGAGCCAAGAGCAGGCGAGAGTCCCACCGACTCCATCAGCACCGCGATGGCGATCACCAGCAGCAGGGCGGCGGCGACGAAGATCTCCCGCATGTGGGACTGGGCGATGGCACGAAACACCGGCCGCATCAGGTAGTGACCACCCAGCACGATGCCGGAGATCGCCGCGACCACCAGCAGGCCGTGCTGCCACCCCGCCAGCTCGGAGCCACCACTGCTGGCGACCGGCGCCATGGCCAGCAGCGGCAGGATCGCCAGGATCGGAATGACCGCAATATCCTGAAACAGCAGCACCGCAAAGGCGGAGCGACCGCTCTCGCTCTGCATCAGCTTACGCTCCTGCAGGCTCTGCAACACGATGGCGGTGGAGGAGAGCGCCAGAATGAGGCCGATAGCCAGCCCCTGTTGGAGCGGCAGACCGATCAGGTGCGCTACGCCTGTCAGTGCCGCCGTGGTGAGCAGCACCTGCAGGCCGCCGGTGCCGAGGATCGGCCCCTTCAACTGCCACAAGAGGGCCGGACGCAATTCAAGACCGACCAGAAACAGCATCAGCACCACGCCAAACTCGGCGAAGTGCATCACATCCTTCTGCTCCCCCACCAGCCCCAGCAGGAAGGGGCCAATGATGATTCCCGCCAGCAGATAACCGAGCACCGAGCCCAGCCCCCAGCGCTTGGCCAGCGGCACCGCGATAACGGCGGCGGAGAGATAGATAAAGGCATCAAACAGGATCCCGTGGCCCATCAGTCAGCCCTCCGTTTGAACGTCTGAGCCGACTCATAAGCACGGCCAACAAGCTGCCCGTGTTTCATCAGAGCACCTCCAGCAAGTCGCGCAGATAAGGACGCCCGGCCAGTTGCTCCGAGGTCAGCTGATCGTCACGCAGGGCGCAAAGCAGCTGGCGGTAGTCCTGACCGCAACGGCGCAGGGCGGCGGGATCCTTGATCTTGTGAAAGGAGTGCAGCACGAAAGGGGGCAGCCAGTTCATGCCGCACAAGGTGGCAGCCTGCTGAAATGGCAGCAGAAAATCGAGCAGCGGTCGGCTGTTGTAACCCTCGCTGCAGTAGGACTCCGGCGCCCCGCCGGTGGTGATGGCGCTCAGCCACTGCTTGCCCTTGAGGGCGTGGGCTTCGGGGCCGTAGGCGTAGCCATACTCCAGCACCAGATCCATCCACTCTTTCATGATGGCCGGACAGGAGTACCAGTAAAACGGGTGCTGAAAGACAATGATGTCATGATCACAGAGCAGCGCCTGCTCCCGCTTCACATCGATAAACATGTCGGGATAGTGCTGATAGAGGTCGTGAACCGTGACCCCCTCCAGCCCCTCAATCGCCTGCAACAGCTGCTTGTTGGCCCGCGAGCTCTGCAGCGCGGGATGGGAAAAAATAACCAGAATGCGTTTCATGACCACATCACCCGAACAAAGCCTTGCGGTGCAAGGCGAGGTAAACAGAAAAGGGGAGTCTGGGGAGCTGCATCGTAAAGGTGCACAGGAGAGCGACCTTATCAGGAAGCGCCATAGCCTGCCAACTCGGGGATCAGCTCCCGCAGCGCCGGATTGAGGGTCTGGTGGGCGGGATAGCAGAGCCCAATCCGGCGAAACATCCGCGGCCCGCTCACCGGCAGGGTACAGAGACCCGCCTCATCCTCCACCAGCCCGTCCGGCAGAAAACTGATGCCAACCCCAGCCAGCACCAGCGCCATCACCAGCCCCTTGCTCTCGGCCTTGGCCACCAGATTGAGGGTAAGCCGGTCACAGGCCAGCAGGCCGATAGTCTGCTGATGGGCTTCGCAGGGCGGGCACTCAATAAAATCATAATGTTGCAGCTCGGACAGCTCGCTCCTTTCGCGACTTGCAAGGGGATGGTCGACCGGCACGCAGAGCACGTAATCCTCCTCCCACAGCGGCAGAAAGATCTCGTCCTCCCGGCGCAAAGCATCCAGCGTCAAGCAGCAGTCGGCGGGGGTGGTGTAGTCGGAGAGGGTTAGATCCAGCTGCGGCAACACGCCCTGCACTTGCTGCAACAGCCCGGCCACCCGGCGGCGACTCAAGTCCGGCATGATGGCGATATTGAGCCTCGCACGCGTCGCTTTCTGGCGAAACAGCTCCGGCAAACGGCGCGCCTCCTCCACCAGCTTGACCGCGTGAGGATAGAGATAGTGGGCCGGATCTTTCGCCACCACCCCCTTCTTGCCCCGGACAAACAGGCTGTCACCGAGCGCCTCTTCCAGCTGGCGCAGCCCCGCCGAGAGGGAGGGCTGGCTGACGTGGCAGCGCTCGGCCGCCGCCGTGATGTTCTTCTCTTCATAGATGGCGATGAAGAAACGCAGCAATCTCAAGTCCAGCATAAACCAACCATAGTTTTTTCAGATGATAACCAGCTGAAAACAATATTTATCACTTATAGATGCAGTGACTATAGTGATTGGGTTCCGTGCTGGCCAGCCACCTGTTTGCTCAAACCGACTCTTGAATCAGAAGGAAAGACCCATGTCCAAATCTCTCGTCGTGATCACCGGCGCCTCCGCCGGGATCGGTGCCGCCATCGCCCGTGCCTTCTCTGCCGCCGGTCATCCGCTGCTGCTGCTGGCCCGCCGGGTCGAGCCGATGCAGGCACTGAATCTGCCCGATACCCTCTGCATCGGGGTCGATGTGACCGACACCGCCGCCATGAAAGCCGCCGTCCAGCAGGCAGAAGCCAAATTTGGCCCGGTCGGCTGTATGGTCAACAACGCCGGCGTCATGCTGCTGGGTCAAGCCGATGTGCAGGATCCCGCCGAGTGGCAGCAGATGCTCAACATCAACGTGATGGGTGTGCTGAACGGCGTGCACGCAGTGCTGGCAGGCATGAAGGAGCGCCGCAGCGGTACCATCATCAACATCAGCTCCATCGCCGGTCGCAAGACCTTCCCGAACCATGCCGCTTACTGCGCCACCAAGTTCGCCGTGCACGCCCTGACCGAGAACATCCGGGAAGAGGTGGCTGATGTGGGCGTGCGGATGGTGACCATTGCCCCGGGTGCGGTCGAGACCGAACTGCTCAGCCATACCACCGACGAGAGCATCAAGGCCGGTTACCACGACTGGAAAGATCAGATGGGCGGCGTCATTGCGCCGGAAGTGATCGCCGATGCCGTGCTCTACGCCTGGAACCAGCCTGCCAACGTCTGCGTGCGCGAGATCGTGCTGGCGGCCACCCGTCAGCAACCTTAATACGGGCTGACTGACACCATGGGGAGGGCTTGACCCTCCCCCGGGGCACAGGGTTACCATGTGCCCCTTGTTATTTTCGAGTCATTCCATGGTTCTCACCCGTCGCCAACTCGCTCACGCCCGTCGCTGGCTCCCCTTGTGGAGTCTGGTGCTGGTGTTAATGTCGTTTGGCAGCCGGGCCGCAACCGACCTCTGTACCCTGACCACCCACTGCAGCCAGAGCGAACGCACTCTGGAAAAAGCGATGCCCTGCGGCAGCTTTACCACCGCCCTCTCGATGACGCTGGTGGGCAGCGACAGCCTGACGGTCGCCATGCTGGAACCGGATACCCCCGACTTCGCCTCCCCCTCTCTCTTTATGCCGGACGCCCCGTGCGAGCGGCTCGAACGTCCCCCACGCACCCGGATCTGAAACGCATCCCGTATCGGGCATCTTTTCTTTCAATCTGAGGTGAGTGATGTACAAACCCCTGTTACTGGCCATGCTGGCCGGTACCGTCAGCTTTTCGGCCCTCGCGGCCGAGAAGATGACCGTCTACAAATCCAAATATTGTGGCTGCTGCCAAAGCTGGAACGAGCACATGGAGCAGAATGGCTTCGAACTGGACGTTATCGAAACCGAACAGCTCGGCGCAGTGAAGCAGCAATACGGTATCGCGCCGGAACTGGCTTCCTGCCATACCGGTATCGTCAATGGCTATGTGATCGAGGGGCATGTACCGGCCGCCGACGTGCAGAAGCTGCTCAGGGAAAAACCGGCGATCCGTGGCCTGACCATTCCGGGCATGCCCCAGAGTGCGCCGGGCATGGATATTCCGGGTCATCCCTATGAGGTACTGAGTATCAGCAACGAGGGCGCGACCAACCGCTGGTCGAGCTACCCCGGCTGACGAAAACTGGTCATGAGAGGGCACTCCCATATCATGTGAGGCACACCTGAGCGGACTCTTGCCGCTCATGGCCAGAAAGAGGGCCGCTATCGCGAGATAGCGGCTTTTTTTGATTACATTTCCTGCAATAACAAGGGATTGCTTGCAACCACCGGCAACAAGGGGCAGATTTAATGCCAATTCATGGAGCCGATGCTCAGGTCTACCAACCCTTTCCAGCGCCAAGGATGCGACATGTTTACCTTTTCCCGAGGAGTTCTGCTGCTAGCCTTTCTGACAGTTCTCCCCCCCACTTATGCCAATGAAGAGCCCGCCATGCTGACAAGCGAACATCCAATCCAGCCGCCCGTGGCCGCCAAACATCCCCGCACCCTGAAAAAACACGGGGATACCCGCATCGACAACTACTACTGGCTGCGCGACGACCAGCGTCAGGCGCCGGAAGTGTTGCAATACCTCGAGGCCGAGAACGCCTACACCGAGGCCATGCTCAAGCCGACCCAGCCCCTGCGCGAACAACTCTATAAAGAGATGGTGGCCCGCATCCCCCAGCAGGATGAGTCGGTACCCTATGTGAAGAACGGCTACCGCTACCAGACCCGCTATGAGCCGGGCAAGGAGTACGGGATCTATTCGCGCACCAAGCTCGGTGAAGAGCAGGCGAGTCTGCTGCTCGACAGCAACCTGCGGGCTGAAGGGCACGAGTTCTATGCCCTCGGCGCCCTTGAAGTGAGCCGCAACAACCGCTGGCTGGCGGTGGCGGAAGATTTCCTCTCCCGCCGTCAGTACCAGATCCAGTTCCTCGATCTGGAGAGCGGCAAGTGGGCCGCCGACACGCTGGAGAACACCTCCGGCAATCTGGTGTGGGCCAACGACAACAAGACCGTCTTCTATGTGCGCAAGCACCCGCAGACCCTGCTGCCGTACCAGGTCTATCGCCATACGCTCGGGACGGATCCGGCCACGGACAAGCTGGTCTACGAGGAGAAGGATGACTCCTTCTACGTCAGCCTCTACGCCACCACCTCGGAAGATTTCATCGTCATCGCTCTCTCCAGCACGACTACCGGCGAAGCACGGCTGATCGATGCCAACCAGCCGGAGCACGCCCCCCGCCTGTTCCTGCCCCGTCAGGTGGATCACGAATACAGCCTGGATCACTACCGCGGCCGCTTCTATGTGCGCTCCAACAAGGACGGCAAGAACTTCGGCCTCTACGAGACCAAGGAGAGCCCGGTCGATCGCTGGAAGGCGGTGATTGCCCCCAATCCGGACGTGCTGCTGGAGAGCTACGCCCTGTTCAAGGATTGGCTGGTATTGGAAGAGCGCAACAAGGGGCTGACCCGACTGCGCCAGATCAACTGGCAGAGCGGTGACGAGAAGGAGATCGCCTTCGACGATCCCGCCTATGTCACCTGGCTCGCCTACAACCCGGAGCCAGATACCAGCGCCCTGCGTTATGGCTACTCCTCCATGACCACCCCCGCCTCCACTTATGAGCTGGATATGGCGAGCGGCAAGCGCACCCTGCTCAAGCAGCAGCCGGTGGCCGGCTTCAAGGCCGATCAGTACGCCAGCGAGCGACTCTGGGTGACCGCCCGCGACGGCGTATCGGTGCCGGTGTCGCTGGTCTATCGCAAGGACAAGTTCAAGAAAGAGCAAGCTGATGCGCCCAAGAATCCGCTGCTGGTCTATGGCTATGGATCCTACGGCGCCAGCATGGATCCCGACTTCAGCAGCTCGCGCCTGAGCCTGCTGGATCGCGGCTTCGTCTACGCCATCGCTCATATCCGGGGTGGCGAAGAGCTGGGCCGTCACTGGTACGAAGATGGCAAACTGCTGAAAAAGCAGAACACCTTCAATGACTTCATCGATGTCACCAAGGCGCTGGTTGAGCAAGGCTACGGTGCCAAAGATCAGGTCTACGCCATGGGCGGCAGCGCCGGTGGTCTGCTGATGGGAGCGGTCATCAATCAGGCGCCTGAACTCTATCGCGGCGTGGTGGCGCAGGTGCCGTTCGTCGATGTGGTCACCACCATGCTGGACGAGTCGATTCCCCTCACCACCGGGGAGTATGACGAGTGGGGCAACCCGAACCAGAAGCGCTACTACGACTACATGAAGAGCTACAGCCCCTACGATCAGGTGAAGGCGCAAGCCTACCCCAACCTGCTGGTCACCACCGGGCTGCACGACTCGCAAGTACAGTATTGGGAGCCCGCCAAGTGGGTCGCCAAGCTGCGCGAGCTGAAGACGGATGATAACAAGTTGTTACTGAACACTGACATGGACGCCGGCCACGGCGGCAAGTCGGGCCGCTTCAAAGCCTACGAGGATATCGCGCTGGAATACGCTTTTATCCTGGATCTGGCCACCCCGGCCAACTGATCCATCATGACCCCGGCCCTTGTCACGCAAGGGCCGCATAAGAATCCCCCATCACTCCCCGCCATACCCGTCGAATTAATCTCCGATCAAAAAATTGATGACCGACATCAAACTTTTCAATATTTAACGCTGCTTTTTTGCCGTTTTGTTTGATTTGTGTTGGTGTAATGTGCTTAATCGAAGTCGTTATCGCTTTTTATTTGGCCCCTCTGGGGCCAAATTATCTTCTGCTGGCAGGACGCCGGTTATCTCACCGCAGGATGATGGTGGCTTTTTTTGGGAGGGGGTAACAGCCTGACCTTTCCTCGTACGAGGCCCTATCGGCAAGCTCGGCGCAGAACGGGACTTGACCGCACATTCACCCGTGGAACGGGTGAGATAAATCAATGAAAAGGATGGAATAGATGAAAGGATTAACTTTGGCGTGCGCCCTGTCGGCAGCTCTGGTCGGAGTCTCATTCGGTGGTCCGGTACAAGCGCAGGAGCGCTTCGTGACCATAGGCACCGGCGGTCAGACCGGCGTCTACTATGTCGCTGGCCAGTCCATCTGCCGCTTCCTCAATCGCGGCGCTGCCGATCACCAGATCAAGTGCAACGCCCCGGCAAGTGGCGGTGGTGTTGCCAACGTCAACGGCATCCGCAGCGGTGAATTCAACTTCGGCATCATGCAATCCGACCACCAGTTCAAGGCGATGAAAGGGCTGCCACCGTTCCAGGCCGAAGGGGCCATGGACGATATGCGCGCCGTCTTCTCCCTGCAGAGCGAGGTGTTCACCATTCTGGCTCGCCGCGATGCCAAGATCGCCAGCTTCGACGATCTGAAAGGCAAGCGCGTCAACATCGGCAACCCGGGCTCTGGCCAGCGTGACACCATGGAAGAGATCATGGCGGTCAAAGGCTGGAAGAAGGGTGACTTCGGTCTGGTCTCCGAGCTGAAACCGGCCGAACAGGCCTCCGCCCTCGGTGACAACAACATCGACGCCATGAGCTACTTCGTCGGTCACCCGAACGGTGCCATTCAGGAAGCCTCCACCACCACTGATGCGGTATTGGTACCTGTGACCGGCGCCGACATCGACAAACTGCTGGCCGAGAAGAGCTACTACAGCAAGGCCGAGATCCCGGGCGGCATCTACAAGGGCAGCGACAAGCCGACCCCCTCCATCGGTGGCAAAGCGGTGCTCTCCACCAGCGCCAAAACTGATCCGGAAGTGGTCTATCAGCTGGTCAAGTCGGTGTTTGACAACCTGGATCGCTTCAAGCGCCTGCACCCTGCCTTTGCCGACCTGAAAGAGGCCGACATGATCAAGGTAGGTCTCTCTGCACCGCTGCATGAAGGGGCTGCCCGCTACTACAAAGAGCGCGGCTGGCTCTGATTGAAGGCCCCGGGGCCTTTGTCACTCTCTTCGACACCCGTCTGCCGCCTGATTGCGGGGGCGGGTGTCGCTCTTGTTGTACTCGTTGGCACAAGTTAACCCTATGCAAGATAAACAACTCTCTACCGAGGAACTGATCGCCCAGGATGTGGGTGCTCGCCTGCCGCTGGGCCCGCTGGGCTGGATCATCACAGCACTGGCGCTGGCCTGGTCGCTGTTCCAGCTCTGGATCGCCTCGCCACTCCCCTTCATGGTGGGGTTTGGCGTACTCAATGACACCGAAACCCGCTCCATTCACCTCACCTTCGCCCTGTTGCTGGCGTTTCTGGTGTTCCCGGCATTTCGCTCCTCACCGCGGGATCGGGTGCCCCTCGGCGATATCGCCCTCGGCCTGATTGCTGCGGGCGCCGCCTCTTACCTGTTTGTGATGTATGAAGCACTGGCGCTGCGTCCCGGCACCCTCACCACCGCCGATCTGGTGACCGCCTGCATCGGCATTCCGCTGCTGCTGGAAGCGGCGCGCCGCGCCCTGGGGCCGGCACTGGCGGTCATCGCTATCGTCTTTCTGATCTACAGCCTGGCGGGCCCCTGGATGCCGGGACTGCTGGCACATCGCGGGGTAGGCTTTACCGCGCTGGCCAACCACCAGTGGATCACCACTGAAGGGGTATTCGGCATCGCCCTTGGCGTCTCCACCAGCTTCGTGTTCCTGTTCGTGCTGTTCGGCGCCCTGCTGGAGCGGGCCGGTGCCGGTCACTACTTTATCCAGCTCGCCTTCAGCCTGCTCGGTCACCTGCGCGGCGGCCCAGCCAAGGCGGCAGTGGTCGCCTCCGGCCTCACCGGTCTCATCTCCGGCTCGTCGATTGCCAACGTGGTGACCACCGGCACCTTCACCATCCCGATGATGAAAAAGGTGGGCTTCAGTTCAGAGAAGGCGGGGGCGGTGGAAGTGGCCTCCTCGGTCAACGGCCAGATCATGCCACCTGTGATGGGTGCTGCGGCTTTCCTGATGGTCGAATACGTGGGCATCCCCTATGT
>NZ_CAWNZT010000097.1:0-2103 GCF_963878965.1 Aeromonas sp. HMWF015
GTCTCAGCGGCAGCAGTTGGTGGTCGTGCCAGAGATGGATAAAAATGTTGCTGTGTCGGTTTCTGAGGTGAACTACCCAAACGCGCAGCGACGCGTGATTGCAACAAGCCCGCCGGAGTTAAAGGTCAGTATCAGCCCTGAGCGAAAAGGGTTGATACTGACCTGGCTGGGGGGGGCGAGTGTAAAAGAACGTTATTTTGAAGTGTCATTGGTGTCTGGCGTATCTAAACGCTATCAAGAGGGGGTAACCATGTTGGTGGTTATCCCTCCTTCTCATTTCTCAATGAGACATACCCTTGTCGGGCCCCGCTTTACAAATAACAGCAATGGATATGTGGTTCTTATGGAGAATGCCGAATGCGGAAAGTCGATAGGACGAAGTTGGCTGGTTGGACCCGGGAAAAGTCTTTTTATCCCTTCCTTACAACACAACAGCGAGCTCCTTGTTGGACGTGGAACGAAAATCGAAAGATTAACGTCATGCAAGTAATAGCCTGTCTCGGTTGGGGGCTATTTTTGTTATCTTGCATCTTTTCTGAGAAGAGTATTGCTGCTGAAAAGTTGATGTTGACCGAGGAGGAATCCCAGGCCATTTCAACATTGGTGAACACGCCTGCGGTCGTTGAGTTGAACAAGGATGTTCAATCATTAAGTGAAGATGTTTATTTACAAGACTCACTTAAAGAAGATATGGACCGTTCACTGTTGTCATTGACTGCAGAGGTGAAGGCGGCCAGCAAACAGCTTGTTAGCGCTATTGAGGATGGAGGGGAGGATGAGGAAAGATCGGCACTCCTGAAGATAGGGCGCCTTGCCAAGAAAGTGAAATCCCTTAAAGAGGACTTGGCGCGTCAGGAAGATTTGCTATCAGAGACCCGGCGAGAGTTGCGTCTTAAATCGAGGCAGCTCGCTGTACAAAATGAGCAGCTGTGCAAGCGTAAAATTTCACTACGAGATACAATTGTTTCCCGACTCCGCAAGGAGGCTGAAGAGGTTAGTGCTTTGCAGTTTCAAGGTGAGTTTCAGTGCTCTCCCCAAAAGAATATCAATCAGTGTCTGACTGGTGCGGGCAGGAAGGCTGACATTATTATGCAAGCCAGTGCAAAGGTAGATAGTTTATGGGAGGTAAAAGATATTGCTGGCTACACAATAACCGAAGCAACCATGGGACTGGATGGAACGGTTAATTACAAGGGGCGCTTTAATTATAAGCGGATGATTGGTGAGAAAGTACTTGCCTACATCAATGACTTGTTGGGATTGTCGCAGTTTATAGTCATGCTGCATTCCAATGATACGGTAGAATATTTTGTCGATGGTAATGCGTATGGTGAGGGAAGAGAGATAGGTATTACCCTAGATTCAGGGGCTCACTCATTTTATGTCAAGGGGAAGAACGGTTCCGCATCGGTTGTTCGACATATCACAGAAGATATGAAGTTATATCTGCCTATTAGTGATAAAGTAGCTATCCCCCAGCTGAATCCCCCAAAATCGTTAGCTAAGCCAAAGAGGGTGAAAAAAAAGCAAATGTTAGGTAAAAACTTCACCATATCCAATGTTCAGGTTAGCTTGCCAGTATCTAAGCGGTCGGATGAGCAAGATACATATATTGATCAGGGGAATAACTTAAGGCGTCTGTCATTTTTTGATGGCGTAGAATTTTGCAAGAGAGTTAATGGTCGTATTGCTTCACAGCTTGAATATACTAACTTACTACAATCTCCCGACTTTCAAAATCAGATTGGTTTTAAATCATCCTATTGGCTAAACAAAGGGATCGTACTTTCTCGAATGGGGAGTGGGATGTTAGCTAAACAGGTATTAGAGTCAGATAAGTACAGTGTTGTGTGCATAAAAAATACAGGGATTTAGTTGACCACTACACTGTTTCCCAAATCAACCATCACGCCACAACTGCCCCAGCCCCAAGTGACCGCTACACTCGGGGCTTTCTGACAGGTAGACCAAGGGTATTCAGTTTGTTTATGGCGCTGACATACGTCATGATTTCTCTCACTTGACCGTTGTAATTACGCAGACTGTTTTTCCCCGCTAACAACTGTTTGAACCGATACATCGCTGTCTCTGCAAGTGAGCGAC
>NZ_CAWNZT010000098.1:0-7616 GCF_963878965.1 Aeromonas sp. HMWF015
AGTGGAACGGCGACTACGTCAGCCCCTACGCGGAACACGGTAAGAAGAGCGAACAGGTCAAGAAGATTACCGTCTCGATCCCGCTCAAGGTGTTGAAAGTGTTGACCGATGAGCGCACCCGCCGTCAGGTGAACAACCTGCGTCATGCGACCAACAGCGAGCTGCTCTGTGAAGCCTTCCTGCACGCTTTCACCGGCCAGCCGCTCCCTTGCGACGAAGACTTGCGCAAGGATCAACCGGACAGCGTCCCGGCCGAAGCGCGCGCCATCATGGAAGCGCTGGGCAAAGAGATCGAAGATTTCGACAAGGAATAACCCCCAATGACGCGGCCCTGGCCGCGTCATTGCTATCTGCCATGTCCCGCTTCAGCCTGCGCCACTATCACCACCACATCTGCAGCCATAGCCACGACTTTGCCCAACTGGTGATCCCCCTCGACGGTCCCCTCGAGATTGAGGTGCAGGGCCGGGGGCGCCTGCTTGCCCCCGGTTCTGCCTGCATCATCGCCCCCGGCGAGCGGCACGACTACGCCGCCGATCCCGCGCTTTCGTTTCTGGTGCAGGAGAGCGACTGGCTGCCCGGGGATTTGGCAGTCCGCCCCTTTATCGAGCTGGATGAGCCCCAGCGCCACTACCTCGCGTTTTTGCACCGCATGGTGGCCGAGGGGCGGCAGGTGGCGGGCATGGAGCAGGTGTGGCTCTCCCTGCTGGCTGAAGGGCAGGGGATGCAGAGCGCAGCCATTCCACGCCTTGCCGCCCGCATCCTCAAGGTGCAACGCCATATCGATGCCAACCTCGCCGCCCCGCTGACCAATCAGCAACTCGCCGCCATCGCCTGTCTTGGCCAGAGCCAGTTCAAGCTCGCCTTTCGCCAGCAGCTGGGGGTGAGCGTCTCCCACTACATTCGCAGTCGACGCATGGCGCTGGCGCGTACCCTGCTTGCCGGTACGCAACTGCCCGTTGGTGAGATTGCCAGCCGCTGCGGCTACCAGAATCAGGGGGCGTTCAGCGAGCGCTTCCTGGCCGAGAGCGGGCTCACGCCCTCCCTCTGGCGCCAGCAAAACGGCCGCCTGCCGTAACGAAACGGCTGACCGCCGAAGACGGGATGCTCTCGTTGGGCCATGCTGCGGGTCATGCAAGTGCACGATAAACAGGAGCCGAAATGGAGACGATTAGCTGGCAGGATTTCGAGATGGTGGAGCTCCGGGTGGGCACCCTGGTGCGGGTCGAGCCGTTCCCCGAGGCGCGCAAACCGGCCTACAAGGTGTGGGCGGATTTTGGCCCTGAACTGGGGATACGCAAGAGCAGTGCCCAGATCACCGCGCTCTACCAGCCAGAGCCGCTGGTGGGCCGCCAGATCATCGCCGTAGTCAACTTCCCGACCAAACAGATAGGGCCGTTTCAGTCTGAATTTCTGCTGACCGGTTTCTACCGGCCGGATGGCGCCGTGGTGATGGCTATCCCCGAGCAGGCGGTGGAGAACGGCGCCAAGCTGGGCTGAATTCACACCCGAACAGAGACAAGAGAGGCGACCCAAGGTCGCCTCTCTTTTTGTTATCTGCTGTGAGTCGTTACTTCAACAGGCTGAAGATCAGCGCCGACACCGCCAGCGAACCGGTCAGCAGGATAAAGCCGTTGGTCCAGCCGTGACGGAAGCGGGCCAGCGCCTCCACCTTGTAGATGGCAATCACCGGCATGATGAACAGGATCATGGCGATGACCGGGCCGGAGAGGGTTTCCATCAGCCCCAGAATGCCCGGGTTGATGACGGCGGCACCCCAGATAGAGAAGAACATCAGGGCGATACCGAATTTGTCCGCCTTGGCCAGCGGTAGGCCGGTGGGCTTGGCGATCAGGCTTTTCAGGCTTTCACGGGCACCGAGGAAGTGGCCAAGGAAGGAGGAGCTGATGGCGATAAAGGCGATGAGCGGCCCCAGAGTCACGATCACCGGGTTGTCTGTGATGTTGGCGAGATAGGAGAGCACAGAGACGTTCTGGGCCTTGGCTTCAGCCAGCTGGGCTGGCGAGAGGCTCAGCACGCAGGAGAAGACGAAGAAGAGCACGAAGCCCACCAGCATTACTGTGGTGTTGCGCAGGATCAGGCCGCTCTTGGCTTCCGCCTGTTCGCCATATTCCCGGCGCTGCACGTTGGCAAAGCCGGAGATGGCGGCGGCGTGGCTGAAGGCGAACACGGTGACCGGCAGTGCCAGCCAGACGGTGTTGAGGAAGCTCCCCCCTTCAAACGCAGTCACTTCCGGCCACTGCCACTGGGGAATGAGGTAGCAGGAGAGCGCCGCCAGAATGGCCGCCAGCGGATAGACCATAAAGGCGAAGGCGCGCAGCATCGCTTTCTCCCCCGCCAGCATCACGGCGATCATGGCGAATACCAGCACGCCGGAGAGCATCACCCGATCCGGGGTTGCCATACCGAGCTGGTTGACCATAAAGCTTTCCACCGTGTTGGTCAGTCCGACCCCGTAGATGAGCAGGATTGGGAAGATGGAGAGGAAGTAGAGCGCCGAGATGAGGCGGCCGGCCATTTTGCCGAAATGCTCCTCCGCCACTTCGGTGAAGTCGGCGTGGGGGCGTGAAGAGGAGAGTACGAAGCGTGCCAGCCCGCGGTGGGCGAGGAAGGTCATGGGGCCTGCCAGTACTGCGACGATGACGAGGGGCCAGATCCCGCCCAGACCCAGATTGATGGGCAGGAACAGGATACCGGCGCCAACGGCGGTGCCAAACAGGCTGATAACCCAGTGGGTGTCGTGACGGCGCCAGCGGGTGATGCTGGCAGTGGTGGAGCAGGAACCGGATAGCTCCTTGGTAGCCTCTACAGATAAACTCATTACTAATTCACTTTTTGTTAGTGTTTTAATCTGAGTTCATTGTGGTTTATCGGGATTTAATTCTCAAAAAGCGAGACTGAAACATATCACTGCCATTGCGGGGTTTAGCCAGCGAGATTGGGAATGGAATCTGGGTCACAGAATGAAACAAAACTGATATTTGTGGTTTTTGTGAAATATAAAACCAAAATTTTATGCCTGCTCGTTTTTTTATTTTGGCTAATCAGGTGTTTTCAGAATTACGTGAAAAATCGCACCATTTCTCACCGACCGACTGTGATGTTTCACTGTCATTTTGCCGCTTTGCCAGCGTATCACGCTGTTCAAGAGCGCCTTGACCAGAGGATCACTCCGGTCATCACCCGGGGCAACTTCCCTGAACAAGCAGGCGGCCATCGGGCCGCCTGCTTGTCTGGTGTGATGATATCGCTATCGGCCTAGTGGGCCAGAATGTTGCCCCAGGCGAGATCCGGATCCCCCATCACGATAAAGTCCGGGTTCTCCAGCGACTCGGTTTCGTTGTAGCTGAGCGGTTGCAACGCCAGGCTGAGGATGCGGCCACCGGCCGCCTCGACGATGCACTGGGCGGCGGCAGTGTCCCACTCGCCGGTGGGGCCGAGCCGCACGTAGCAATCGGCCGCGCCTTCCGCCACCAGACAGGATTTGAGGGAGCTGGAACCAAGCGGGATCAGCTCGTAGTTGATGGCCGGGTTGAGGCGGCGGGTGAGCTTCTCCAGCTTCTGGCGGCGGCTGATGGCCACCACCAGCGAGTCGGGCTGGTGGTGCTCGTGGTGCATGGCGCTGATGGGCAGGGTTTCACGGTTCACCTCCTTGAAGGCGCCATAGCCACGTACTGCCCAGTAGAGCACGTTGGACTCGGGAGCGTAGATGACTCCGAGCACCGGCACATTGTCCCGCACCAGGGCGATCAGGGTGGCGAAGTCGCCGCTGCCGGCGATGAATTCACCGGTGCCGTCGAGGGGATCCACCAGCCAGTACTGCCGCCAGTTGGCACGTTGGCTGAAGGGGATATCGGCCGCCTCTTCAGTCAGCACCGGTATGTGGGGGGTGAGCGCCGAGAGCGCCTGTTTGAGGTAGGCATCGGCAGCAAGATCGGCACTGGTGACCGGGGTCGCATCCTCCTTCAGCTGACGCTCGAACTGACCGCCGTGATAGATGTCGTGAAGGATCCTTCCGGCTTCGCGGGCAATCTCCTTGACCCCCGGCACCCAGGCCAACAACTCCTGCATCTTGTTATCCTCTGTATGCAAACAAACTGCCCGCGTGCGGGCTACCCGACCTGCTCCACCAGCCACTTCCGGGCCAGCAGCAGGGCACTGATGCTGCGCGACTCGGTGAAGTCGGGCCGCGCCAGCAATTCATCGATCCGGTTGAGTGGCCAGGGGATCACCTCCAGCGGTTCGGGTTCGTCGCCGATCCGCTGCTCGGGGAATAGATCCCGCGCCAGTAAAATGTCCATCCGGCTGGAGAAGTACCCGGGCGCTAGCGACACCTGTTTGAGCAGGGTCAGGTTTTTGGCGCCAAAGCCCGCCTCTTCCATCAGCTCCCGGTTGCCCGCCTCGAAGGCATCTTCGCCCGGGTCGATCAGCCCTTTGGGAAAGCCCAGCTCGTAGGAGTGGGTACCTGCGGCATATTCGCGCACCAGCAGCAGGGTATGCTCATCGAACAGCGGCACCACCATGACGGCGCCACGATTGCCGCCGCGCATCCGTTCGTAGACCCGCTCCTCACCGTTGGAGAATTTGAGGTGGAGGGATTCCACTCTGAACAGCCGGCTCTCTGCCACTATCTCGGCCTTGAGGATCTCCGGTTTGCTCTTTTCCTGCTCCAGCTGGTCGATCGAAATCTGTTCGGGGGGGCTTTTGTGGTGCTCACTCATCAGGGGTGACGGCTCGTTAAAAAATCGTGCTTCAAGAGTAAACGACTCCCACACCGAACACCACGGGGCAGGGAGGGGAAAGGGGGAGGAAAAATCCGTTATACTGCCGCCCTGTTTTTCCATGATCCGCGATCAAGAGGCCCGATGTCGCACTCCCGCTCCACTACCTTGCCCTGGCACCAGATAGATACAGTCTTGCTCGATATGGATGGCACCCTCATCGACCTCCATTTTGACAACCACCTCTGGCAGCAACTGGTGCCGGAGCGTTACGCCGAGCGGCTTGGTCTGCCGCTGGATGAAGCCAAAGCGCAGATCGACGTCCATTATCACGCCGTCAACGGCACCCTCAACTGGTACTGCGTGGATTACTGGAGCGAGACCCTGGGGCTCGACATTCGTGCCCTCAAGCAGGAGATCCTGGCGAAGATCCAGTGGCGCCCCCACGCCATCCCCTTTCTGGCCGAGCTGCGTGCCGCGGGCAAGCAGTTGGTGCTCTTTACCAACGCCCACCCCGCCAGTCTGTCGGTGAAGGATGCGCAGCTGGGGCTAAGCGACCATCTGGATCTGATGGTGAGTACCCATGAGCTGGGCTGGTCGAAGGAGAGCCAGCACTGCTGGCAGGCACTGGCCGAGCGGCTGGCGTTCGATCCGGCCCGCACCCTGTTTGTGGATGATAGCGAGCGGATCCTGCGGGCTGCCGCCGACTATGGCATCGGCTATCAGCTGGCGATCCAGAATCCGGATAGCTGCAAGTCGGAGCAGAGCATTACCGCTTTTCCGGCGATCCGCGACTATGCCGAGTTGCTGCCGCTGGCAATCTGAATCAGTTCAAACAAGAGAGGGCTGCATCATGCAGCCCTCTCTGTATCTGAAACCTGGCGGTAAAACATCACAGCTCCCGGAACGGGCGCCGTTTCTCCTCTTCGATGACGATTGCCTCCAGATTGGCGATCCGCTCCTGCAACTCTCTGATGATCATATCCTGCCTGCCGAGGCGATCCGTGATGCGGGCATCCCCCATCTGATAGCGGGCCCGCTTGCCGAGATATCCGAACAATACGCTGATAAATACGATCAGGACTATGCCTGTCCACATGGTCATGTCACGACTCCTTGTCGTCTATAGACGGCGAAAACGCTGATGAGATCTGCTCTGTTTTCTCACAGCCGCCGTGCGGCCGCAATGGGGCCCATTGTCCCTTTGTGACGCAGACAGCTATTGCTGCCAGAGTGGCCGCCCGACCCAGAGCGCCCACAGGGTGAGGTGCAGCAGCACGATAAACCAGAAGACCAGCCGGTAGCTGCGCTTCTGGGTCTTGTGACGCAGCCACTGGCGGGCCACCAGTGCCCCCGGCCAGCCGCCGCACAGCTCCAGCAGATGGAGCCTCGATTCGGGAATGCGCCACTCGCCCCGCACCGCCTGCCGCTTGTCCCAGGCGTAGGCCGCCAGCGTCAGCAGACTCATGGTCAGCAGTGCGGCCAGTGGCCACCACTGCTGGCCGTCGAGGCCGAGCCAGAGAGTCCAGCCCAGCGGCAGCAGCGCCAGCGCCATCATTGGGCCAGCTCCCAGCAGCGCTCCTCATCCTGCTTGAGGGTGCGGATCACCCTGGCCGGATTGCCCACCGCCACCGAGTCGGCCGGGATGTCGCGGGTGACCACGGCGCCGGCGCCAATGATGGAGCGCGGCCCTATGGTGACGCCGGGGCAGATGATGGCGCCGCCGCCAATCCAGCAGTCATCGCCGATCCATACCGGCTTGTTGTAGGCAGTCCAGTTGCGTCGTTCCAGATAGTTCATGGTGTGGGTGGCGGTGTAGATCTGCACGTTGGGGGCCAGCAGCACATGGCTGCCGATATGCACTTCACCCAGATCGAGAATGGTGACGTTGAAGTTGAAGAAGGTCTTCTCGCCGATATGAATGTTGCGGCCGAATTCGCAGGTGAAGGGCGTGCTGATCCAGCAGGAGTCGGGGCAGTGGCCAAAGAGCTCGCGGCAGATTTGTTGGCGCAGAGGGCCATCGCCCGCCGATGAACCATTGAGCCGGGCCAGCAGCGCCTGACCGCGGATCCGGTCGTTCGCTATCTCCTCGCTCTGGCCATCCAGCGCCCCGCCTGCCAGTACCTTGTCCCAGTCGCTCGCCATTGCTACCTCCTCATGCTGCAAGAGGGGGCAGTATACGTGACAAGCGCGAGAGGCGTCAGTCTGTCACTTCTGGCAGGTGATCCCCGTCATCCTGCCGGCCAGACGAGGGGGAGGATCAGCAGGGCCGAGACGAAGTAGGGGAGCAGCACCCGCAGCCCCAGACTGCGACCGCCGATGCCGAGGGCCAGCAACCCCTTCACCAGCGAGTTGATCAAACCGGCGAGCAGGATGCCGCGAGCGGCCACCTCCAGTGCCAGCTCCTTGTGGGAGAGCTGGGAGAGTGACAGCGTGATGGCGTCCACGTCGGTGATCCCCGACACCAGCGACAGCAGATAGACCCCGGAGTTGCCTACCTTGTCTTGCAGCAGAGTTGCCATAAAGCCGATCAGCGCCAGCAGCAGGCCGAACTTGATGGCGGTGGCCAGATCGAGCGGGTTGCTGGTTTCCGGCTGCACCGGGCCGTCAGTCAGCTCCTCGCGCTGACGCCAGAACCAGAAGGCAAAGCCGTACACCGTGGTAGCCAGCAGCACGAGCGGGGCGGCGAGGCGCATCGCCAGTTCGCTGTGAATGAGCAGCACCAGCACCAGCAGCCGCAGCCACATGGGGGCCCCTGCCAGCAGGATGCCGGTAGCCAGCAGGCGCTCCAGCCCGCCCTGCTCCTTGTTGAGGCGGGCGAACTGCAGGGTGAGGGCGGTGGAGGAGGCCAATCCCGCCAGTATGCTGGTGAGC
>NZ_CAWNZT010000098.1:7626-9737 GCF_963878965.1 Aeromonas sp. HMWF015
CGCGAAGTGGCCACAAAACGAGATGCCGGCGATCACCACCACCATCAGCCAGATCTTGAAGGGGTTGAAGGCGTCGAGTGGCCCCATCTCCTCGTTGGGCAGTACCGGCAGCAGCACCAGCGAGATGAGCAAAAAGCGCAGGGTGGCGTGAAATTCGGTTTCGCTGAGAAACAGCATCCCCTGCTGGATCTTGCCCTTGAGCCCCATCAGCAGGGCCGCCAGAACGGCGCAGGCCACCGCCTCGCTCGGGCTCAGCAGTACCGACATCAGCCCCAGCAGATAGGTGAGCAGCATGGCTACCGAGCTGGTGAGGCCGAACTCCCCCTGCCAGCGTTGGGCCAGCCAGACCGAGAGGCCGCAGCCGATCACCACCGCCAGCAGGCCGAGCAGCGGCAGCCAGGGGCCCAGGGTCGGCAGCAGCAAGCCGCAGACCCCGCCGAGCAGGCCGATGAGGCCGTAGGTGCGCATCCCGGCGATGCGCTGGTTATCACCCAGCTGGCGCACCTGCCAGCCCCGTTCCAGTCCGATGATGAGGCCGATGGCCAGCGAGACCAGGGCACCGTTGACCGGTTCTGCATTGATCCACATAACGACTTCCTTTTCGTCATCTGCCTGCCTTGTTCCCATGATGGCACAGCGAGCAAGGGGCCAGAGGGGCATGGCTCACAGAGTCTGCGTCTGGCTCCCGGTGCGGGTGGCTGAGCTGATATGAGCAAAAGAGATAAGCAAAGAGTTATTTCTTTCTTCTGGGCATAACAACTCCACGGCATGCTGTTCTCAACCCAACAAGATATGGAGAATCACCATGAAACTGCGAATGACCGCCCTGACCCTGCTCTCTCTGCTGGCATTTGGTCAGGCCAATGCCGCCGAGATCCGCCTGCTCAACGTCTCTTACGATCCGACCCGCGAGCTGTTTCAGGAGTACAACGCCGCGTTTGCCAAGGAGTGGAAGGCAAAAACCGGTGACGACGTGGTGGTGAGCCAGTCTCACGGTGGCTCCGGCAAGCAGGCCCGCGCTGTGGTGGATGGACTGGAGGCCGACGTGGTATCGCTGGCGCTGGCCTACGATGTCAACGCCATCGCCAAGGCGGGGCTGACCGCTGCCGACTGGCAGAGTCGCCTCGGCAACAACGCCTCGCCCTATACATCCACCATCGTCTTCCTGGTGCGCAAGGGCAATCCCAAGCAGATCAAGGATTGGGATGACCTGGTGCGCAAGGATGTCGCCATCGTGACTCCCAACCCCAAGACCTCCGGCGGGGCCCGCTGGAACTATCTGGCCGCCTGGGGCTACGCCCTGAAGAAGAGCGGCAGTGAAGAGGGGGCCAAGCAGTTTGTCGGCGATCTCTTCAAAAACGTGAAGGTGCTGGACTCAGGCGCTCGCGGTGCCACCACCAGCTTTACCGAGCGTGGTCTCGGTGACGTGCTGCTGGCGTGGGAGAACGAAGCCCTGCTGGTGCTTGGTCAGGCGGGTGCCAGCGACAAGTTCGAGCTGGTGGTGCCTTCGGTCTCCATTCTGGCGGAGCCGCCGGTCGCGGTGGTGGACAAGGTGGCCAGGAAGCACGGTACCGAAGCTGTGGCCAAGGCCTATCTCGATTATCTCTACTCTGACGAGGGGCAGCATATCGTCGCCAGACATCACTATCGCCCCAGCAACCCGGCGATCCTGAAGGAGACGGCAGCCCAGTTCCCGCAGCTTGCCTTCTTTACCGTCAAGGATCTGGAAGGGGATTGGGAGAAAGCCCAGAAGAAACACTTCGCCCAGGGCGGTCTGTTTGATCAGATCTATCAGCCGGGTCGTTGATAGCTTCGTTATCCATCACTGAACTGGCCCCTGTGCCAGCCGATAGGAGCACCAAGATGAACAAGATCCTCCTGGTTCCCGGTCTGCACAACAGTGGGCCGGATCACTGGCAGAGCCGCTGGCACGATCATTTTCCCCAATGGCAGCGGATGACCGGGCTGCCGTGGGACAAGCCGGACCTCAGGGTCTGGAGTGCCAAGCTGGCGAGCAAGCTGAAACGTCGCCGCAGCCGGGTCCATCTGGTGGCTCACTCCTTCGGCGCCCTGACCGCCATCGCGGCGGCCCGCTTGCAGCCGGAGAAGGT